>JANOZQ010000106.1:0-1600 GCA_031429555.1 Sphingomonas sp.
AATATCGAACGTGCCGCGCCGGACGTCATCGATGCCCTCGCCTTATGCGGTGTTGCGACAGTCCACGAAGCGCAGGGCCGCACCGGGCTCCTCGCCTCTTATATGCGCCCGATTTACACCGGCGCGCGCATCGCGGGGTCCACTGTCACCATCTCCGCGCCGCCCGGCGACAACTGGATGGTTCATGTCGCCATCGAACAGCTGAAAGCAGGCGACATCCTCGTCATTGCCCCGACGAGTCCTTGCGAGGACGGCTATTTCGGTGACTTGCTGGCGACCTCGGCGCAGGCGCGCGGTTGTCGCGGCCTCATCATCAATGCGGGCATCCGCGACGTCCGCGATCTGACTGAAATACAGTTCCCCGTCTGGGCGAAAGTTGTCTTCGCGCAAGGCACCATCAAGGCGTCGCTGGGCTCGGTCAACGTGTCGGTGATATGCGCAGGGGCAAATATCGAAGCGGGCGACGTGATAGTGGCGGACGACGACGGGGTCTGCGTTGTCCCGCGCGCCAACGCCGCCAATGTCCTTGCCAAAGCACAGGCGCGTGAAGCCAATGAAGCTGACAAGCGCGTGCGGCTTGCAGCGGGCGAACTTGGGTTGGACATGTACAATATGCGTGAAAAGCTGGCCGAAATGGGACTCAAATATGTCTGATGGTATCCGCTGCATGTGGATGCGCGGTGGCACGTCAAAGGGCGGCTATTTCCTTAAAGGCGACTTGCCTTCTGACCGCGACAGCTTCCTGCTCCGCATCATGGGTTCGCCCGATCTGCGTCAGATCGATGGTATGGGCGGTGCAGATCCCCTGACCAGCAAGGTAGCGGTTGTTTCGAAATCCAACCGGTCCGGCGTCGACGTCGACTATCTGTTCTTGCAAGTCTTCGTCGATCGAGCCCTTGTCAGCGACCAGCAGAACTGCGGCAATATCCTGGCAGGTGTTGGTCCCTTCGCTGTCGAACGCGGCTTGGTCGCAGCCACCGGCGACGAAACACGCGTCACTATTTTCATGGAAAACACCGGCCAGACCGCTATCGCCACGATTGCGACACCCGGCGGTATCGTCAGCTACGATGGCACTGCGCGGATTGACGGTGTGCCCGGCACAGCGGCCCCGATCCCCCTCGAATTCCGCGACACCGCCGGGTCGTCCTGCGGCACGCTCCTGCCGACCGGAAATGCTATAGACGTGATCGCAGGTGTCGCCTGCACGCTGATCGATAATGGCATGCCTTGCATCGTCATGAAGGCTACCGACGTCGGTGCAACCGGTTATGAGGACCGTGACACCCTCGACGCCGACGACGCTTTGAAGACCAAGATCGAAGCGATCCGGCTGCTCGCGGGTCCGATGATGAACCTCGGCGATGTGGCCGACAAATCAATCCCGAAAATAATGCTCGTCGCGCCACCGCGCAACGGCGGCGCGATTACGGTGCGTAGTTTCATTCCGAAGCGCGCGCACGCCAGTATCGGCGTTCTCGGCGCGGTCAGCGTGGCGACGGCGTGCCTGATCGCCGGATCGCCCGCCGCCGAAGTTGCCAGCATCCCTGCCGGTCGCCGAAAGGCACTCTCGGTTGAACACCCGACGGGCGAAATGACC
>JANOZQ010000107.1:0-2816 GCA_031429555.1 Sphingomonas sp.
AAGCCGTTCGCACCGTATCGCGCGAAGCGCGTGAAATGGGCATCGACGTGCTGACGCTTTACGCCTTTTCATCGGAAAACTGGCGGCGACCGGCGGAGGAAGTCAGCGACCTCATGGGGCTGCTGCGACACTTCATCAAAAGCGATCTCGACGAGATGATTGCGGAAAATGTCCGCTTGCGCGTGATCGGTGATTACCGGGTATTCACGCCCGATCTGGTCGAATTGATCGACGGTGCTCTGGCGCGGACAGCACCGAATACCGGGGCGACACTCGTCATCGCTCTAAACTATGGTGCCCAGGATGAAATTGTTCGCGCAATCCGGCGGCTGGTCGCCGATGACCCGGCCACGATCGACGCGACCAAGGTCCAGGCGGCGCTTGACACCGGCGATTTGCCGCCCGTTGATCTGCTCATCCGCACGTCGGGCGAACAGCGCTTGTCGAACTTCATGCTATGGCAGGCGGCCTATGCCGAATTGCTCTTCGTCGATACGCTTTGGCCCGATTTTGGCAAAGCCGAGCTCGCGGACGCGGTTGCCGCCTATGCCCTGCGTGAGCGGAGGTTCGGCGGTTTGTGAACGCAATGCCCGCCGCTAAATCGTCCGACCTCAAATCGCGTGCCCTTTCGGGCATCGTTATGCTGGCAATCGCTGCCGTCGCTTATTTGGCGGGCGGTGTCGTTTTTTCGCTTTTTATCGCCTTGGTCGCGCTGCTGGCATGCCGCGAATGGTGGAATTTGACCGGTAAAATCACGCAGAGCGGGTTTGGCCGCAGTGTGTGGCTGACGTTTGGCTTAGCGTATATCGGCAGTGCGGCTTTTCTGTTGATCCTGATGCGCAACAACCGCGACACCGAGATACTGGTTTTAGGGTTGATCGGCATTGTCATCGCGACCGATGTTGGTGCCTATTTCGCAGGGCGAACCATTGGCGGCCCCAAGATTGCACCGTCAGTCAGTCCGTCAAAAACCTGGGCAGGCCTCGTCGGTGGGATGGTCGCGGCGGGTCTGTTTACAGCCGCTCTGGCCTTGTGGTTGTTGAATGTTTTTTCGATTAATGATTTCGTCGCTTCGGTCGTTTTTGGTGCATCGCTGGCAGTCGTTGCACAGATCGGGGATTTTTTCGAAAGCTGGATGAAACGCAAAGCAGGGGTCAAGGATTCGGGATCAATCATTCCGGGGCATGGTGGCATTCTTGACCGCATTGACGGGCTGATCCCGGTGGTGATCGTGGGAACAATATTGTTTCTGACGATGACGATCTGGAGCATCGGCCGGTGACGGCGCGGCGCTCCGTTTCCATCCTTGGGGCCACCGGATCGGTAGGGTCATCGACGCTGGATTTGATTCTCCATGCGCCCGATCAGTTCGAGGTTGTCGCCCTAACGGCGCAGCGCGATGTGGCTGGGCTGGCGCGCGCTGTGCGGGCAACCAATGCCAAGCTCGCGGTGATTGGCGATGCTTCGCTTTATGATGCGTTGAAGGCAGCGCTTGACGGGTCGGGCGCGGAGGTTGCTGCCGGTCCGGATGCCATCATCGATGCCGCGCGGCGGCCCGTCGACTGGACGATGGCATCGATTGTTGGCTGCGCGGGTTTGAAATCAACGATGGCGGCGCTCGAGGGCGGCTTGACCGTCGCGCTGGCCAACAAGGAATCGCTGGTGTCGGCGGGGGCGCTGATGACGCAAGCCGCGACGGCATCGGGTGCGCTGTTGCTGCCCGTAGATTCCGAACATAATGCGATTTTTCAGTGTCTTTCGGGCAATCCCCTAAAGCGTGTCCGCCGCATCGTGCTGACCGCGAGCGGTGGCCCTTTTCGCACCTGGACCCGCGCCGAGATGGCCGATGTAACGCCCGAGCGCGCCGTGAAGCATCCCAACTGGTCGATGGGCGCGAAGATTTCGGTCGATTCGGCTACGCTGATGAACAAGGGGCTCGAGGTTATCGAGGCGCATTACCTGTTCGGCATCGAAAGCGCGCGGCTCGACATTCTCGTGCACCCTCAGTCAGTTATTCATTCGATGGTCGATTATGTCGACGGCTCGACACTGGCGCAGCTCGGATCGCCCGATATGCGCATCCCGATTGCCTCGACGCTGGCATGGCCCGACCGCATGGAAACGACCGCCAAGCCGCTCGATCTGACTACTATTGGTCGGCTCGATTTCGAAGCGCCCGACCCCGACCGCTTTCCGTGCCTTAAACTTGCACGCGACGCGCTCGAAGCAGCTGGCTCGCGACCCGCTGTGCTCAATGCCGCCAACGAGATAGCGGTTGCCGCGTTTCTGGGGCACCGGATCGGCTTCCTCGCCATCGCCGACGTTGTGAAATCGGTGCTTGACCGCTATGATCCGTCGTCACCACGCACCATCGAAGACGTCCTCGCCATCGATACCGAAGCACGTGCGGTCGCCGCACAGACCATGAAAGAAGTCGCTGCTTGATCGAATCCCCCAATCTCCTCTGGACGATTCTGTTCTTTGTCCTCGCGATTTCGCCGCTCGTGTTCATCCACGAGATGGGCCATTATCTCGTCGGGCGCTGGTGCGGGGTAAAGGCCGAGGCGTTCTCTATCGGTTTCGGGCGCGCGATTGCAAAATGGACCGACAAGCGCGGGACGGTGTGGCAAGTCGGCTGGCTGCCCTTGGGTGGCTATGTTCGCTTTGCCGGGGACATGGGCGTGTCGAGCCAGTCGGACCCGAACTGGCTGAAACTCCCGCCCGAGGAACGCAACCGAACTTTTCAGTCAAAGGCTCTGTGGCAACGCACCTTGATCGTTGCTGCTGGCCCTGTGGTCAATTTCTTGTTTGCAATA
>JANOZQ010000108.1:0-5619 GCA_031429555.1 Sphingomonas sp.
TGGGGCCAGACGCGGATTGAAACTGCGGCGCGCCACGGGGGATGATGCAGGCAAGCTGGCGCTGATCGGCGCGGCGTCATTCCTTGAGACGTTTGCGAATGACCATCCGGGCGATGCGACGGTCGATTTTATCCGCGCTTATCATTCGGAAGCCGCGTGGGCGGCGACACTGGCGAAACCCGATGTGGCCGTCTGGATTGTCGAGGAAGTCGCGGGCTGTCCGGTTGGCTATGCAGTCCTTGCGCCGGGGTCATTGCCGGGGACGACGCCCGAGGACGCCGAGTTGAAGCGCATTTATGTGCTGTCGCGCTGGCATGGGACGGGGGTTGGCCGTGACTTGTTTTCGGTCGCCGAAGTCGAAGCGCGGGCACGGGGTGCGGCGCGGCTGGTGCTGAGTGTCTACACGCGCAACGACCGCGCCATCCGCTTTTATGAAAAACAGGGTTTTGCGGTGATCGGCGAGGCGACCTTTGCCGAATTTCCGGTCGAGTTTTCGGACAATGTGATGGCGAAGTCGCTTTAGCCCGCCAGCGCCGCTTTCAGTTCATCCCGAACGCGAATGAGCGCGGGCAGATAATCGGGCACGACGGAAGGCTTGGTGGCAGTGACCAGCGACGCGGCTGGCGTCACTTTCAACAATCCCTGTACACCCTTGATCGTGTAGCCGTCGCGGTTCAGCGCCTGGTCGATGCGGCGCACCAGCGCCACGTCTTCGGGGCGATAATAGCGGCGATTGCCCGCACGGGTCAGCGGGCGAAGCTGGGGAAAGCGCGTTTCCCAATAGCGCAAGATATGTTGTGGCAGGCCAAGTTCGGCGGACAGCTCACCGATGGTGCGAAACGCGCCTGCACTTTTGGGTTCGGCCAATCGATGCGCCCTCTAGCGACCTTTGACGATGCGTTCACGCATGGTCTGGCTCGCGCGGAACGTCACGACGCGGCGCGGCGCGATGGGCACCTCAACGCCGGTTTTGGGATTGCGACCGATCCGTCCGCCCTTGTCACGCAGAACAAAACTGCCAAAGCCCGAGACTTTGACATTCTCCCCCTTTTCCAGCGCGGCCGACATTTCATCGAGAACCGCCTCGACAAGGCCCGAGGAATCAGCGCGCGACAGGCCGATCTGGCGGTGCAGTTTTTCGGTCAGGTCCGCGCGGGTGAGTGTGCCGGTATCAGCCATCAACAGTTCCCCGTAAGTCGTTCAAGTGACATATCTTATCGTTATGCACAGGAACGTCAATTGCGCCGTTACCAGCGGACTGCGGCGGCACCCCAGGTAAAGCCGCCGCCCATCGCTTCGAGGACGACAAGATCGCCCGATTTGATGCGGCCATCGCGCACCGCGACGTCGAGCGCCAACGGCACCGACGCGGCGGACGTATTCGCATGCTGGTCCACCGTGACGACCACCTTGGCGGCGTCGAGGCCGAGTTTGCGTGCGGTTGCGTCGAGGATACGCGCGTTGGCCTGGTGCGGCACGACCCAGTCGACATCCGCTGCGGTCAGCCCTGCGGCCTCAAGTGTTTCGGTGAGGACATTGGCGAGATTGGTGACGGCATGTTTGAACACCGCTGGCCCCTCCATGCGGACTTTGCCGACAGTGCCGGTGGTCGAGGGACCGCCATCGACATAGAGCAGCTGGTTATGCCGTCCGTCGGCGTGCAGGCGTGCGGCGAGGACACCGCGTCCGTCCTCGACCGCGCCCAATACCACGGCTCCGGCCCCGTCGCCGAACAGGACGCAAGTGCCGCGGTCCTCCCAGTCGAGGATGCGGCTGAAAGTCTCTGACCCGATGACCAGCGCGGTTTGCGCCGACCCTGCGCGTATCATGCTTTCGGCGACCGACAGTGCGTAGAGGAAGCCCGAGCAGACCGCAGCGACATCGAATGCCACACAATCGTTGATGCCGAGCATGGCTTGCACTTTGGTGGCGCTGGCGGGGAAGGTTTGATCAGGGGTAGCGGTAGCAAGAACGATCAGATCAATAGACGAGGCGTCGAGGCCTGCGGCGTCAAGCGCCTTGCGTGCGGCATCAGCCGCCAATGTGGCGGTCGTTTCGCCTTCGCCTGCGATGTAGCGTGCGCGTATCCCGGTACGTTCGACGATCCAGGCGTCCGACGTATCGACGGTTTCGGCGAGTTCGGCATTTGAGACGCGGCGCGCAGGGAGTGCCGAGCCGGTGCCGAGAATCGCCGCACGTTTCATTTTGCGGCGACGTTCAAGGATCGGTGACCGGCAAATTGTTCGAGGTCTTCGGTAATCCGGCGGGTGATGTCGTTGGCAACAAGCTTTGCCGCCACGCCGATTGCATTGGCGATGCCCTTTGCATTGGCCGACCCGTGGCTTTTCACGACGACGCCGTTGAGACCCAAGAAGACGGCACCATTATGGTTGTTCGGGTCGAGATGATGGCGCATCAGCTCGGTCGCAGGTCGAGACACAAGGAAACCGAATTTCGAGCGGACCGAGCTGGTGAACGCGCGGCGCAGCAGATCAGTCACGAAACGCGCGGTGCCCTCCATCGTTTTCAGCGAAATATTGCCGGTGAAGCCATCGCAGACGACGACATCGGTTTCCCCGCGTGAAATCTTGTCGCCTTCGATGAAGCCCTGAAACGCCATATGCAGTTCGGGCGCTGCGCGAAGCTGGGCAGCCGCATCGCGGATTTCATCGGTGCCCTTCTGCTCTTCCGAACCGATGTTGAGCAGCGACACACGCGGACGGGCGATGCCGAGTGCGGTGCGCGAATAGGCGGCACCCATGACGGCAAACTCGATCAGGTTGCGCGTGTCGCATTCGGTATTTGCGCCCAGATCGAGCATGACAAAATCATTGTCACCAAGGCTGGGGAGCAACGCAGCAAGTGCAGGCCGGTCAATCCCCGGCATCGTGCGTAACGCGATTTTGGCCATTGCCATTAGCGCGCCGGTGTTGCCCGAAGAGACCGCAGCGCCCGCCTGACCCGTTTTCACGGCATTGATCGCCAGACCCATCGATGTCGTCTTCGCGCGTCGGATGGCTTGTGACGGCTTTTCGCTGCCGTCGATGATGTCGGGCGCGTGGATGATTTCCGACGCGGCCGACAGATTGGGATGGTTTTGCAGACCCGCGCGGATGGCTGGTTCATCACCGACCAGCAGGAACGTCAGGCCTGGCCACTGACGCCGTGCATCGGCAACGCCTGCCAGCATTGCTGTCAGCCCTTCGTCGCCACCCATTGCGTCGATGGCGAGCCGTGGGCTTATCGTCACGCGAGCCGCCTTCCCGAATTCGTCCCCGGTCAGCCTGCGACCGAAAGGATCTCGCGTCCGTTATAGTGACCGCAGGCGCTGCACAAGTTATGCGGCCGCTTCAGTTCGCCGCAATTGGGGCATTCCTGGAACGACGCTACGGTGAGCGAATCATGGGCACGCCGCATGTTGCGCTTTGACGGGGTGGTTTTTCTTTTTGGAACGGCCATGTCGGCACCTGTCTCACTTCAAACAATAGGAAAGGCGGACAGCGAGGCCCGACTGCGAGCGCGCGCTATACCGATTCCCCCGGGAGTTGCAAGGCAGGGTGCCCCGTGGCACGTTGCGATTGAAAACCAAAAGGGGCGTTCGCATGATATTGCCGATTACACTAACGGCGGCTGGCGCGGCTGCGCTGATCAATCTCTGGCTTGCCATTCGCGTCGGCCAAAAACGGATTGCGGGCAAGGTTTCAATTGGCGACGGCGGCCACCCGCCATTGATCGCGCGGATGCGGGCGCATGCCAATTTCACTGAATATACGCCTTATTTCCTGATTTTGGTCGCGTTGATCGAAATGGCGACGGGCACATCGCTGTGGTTGTGGGCTGTTGTCGGCATATTTTTGCTGGCGCGGGTTGCGCACGGCATCGGGATGGACGTGGTCGAGGGGCAGAGCAAGCTGCGCGGGATCGGGATATTGGTGACGATGCTCGTGCTGGCTGGCCTCGCGATTTACGCGCTGACCATTCCCTATCTGAGCTTCGGACAGGTAACCGCGACCGAAGTGATCCAGACGGGCTAAGGCGCGCTTTTATGTGGCCGCGCCTCTGCGAGGATGAGGGCAAATTGATCGGCAGCGTCTGTCCATTCGGCAAGCGGGGTCCAGCCGCCTGACCGGAGCAGCAGCCGGGCATCGCGCGGGCCATATTTATGGCTGTTTTCAGTGTGAATGGTTTCGCCTGCTTTCATTGAAAAGGACTCACCCTCGACCGTGAAAATCACGTCATGCGTCGCTTCAAGGTGCATTTCGATGCGCGCATAACTGTCGTTCCAGCGCGCGACATGGGCGAAGGCGTCGAGCGGGATCGTGCCATTCAATTCGCGATTGATGCGGACGAGCAGGTTCATGTTGAACCGCGCCGTAACGCCGGCGTTGTCGTCATAGGCTCGAGTAAGGGTTTCCACGTTCTTCACGCGGTCCATGCCGATAAGGAGCATGGCACCGGTGCCAAGCGTGTCGCGCATGCGACGAAGGAGATCGACCGACGTGCGCGCGATCAGGTTTCCGATGGTGGAGCCAGGAAAGAAGCCAAGTTTTGGCTTGTCTGCAACCGCGTCGGGCAGGGTGACGCTATGCATGAAATCGGCTTCGACGGGATGGATTGGCAGTGCGGGGAATTCACGTCCAAGTTCGGTTGCCGAGGCGCGGAGGAAATCACCCGAAATGTCGATGGGGACATAAGCTGAGGGCGCGACGGCGCGCAGCAGGTGCGGCGTTTTGATTGAGGAGCCCGACCCGAATTCGACGACAACGCGTGCTGGTCCGGTCAGCTTGGCAACATCGCCGCAATGTGTCGCCAGCAACGCCGTTTCAACGCGCGTCGGATAATATTCGGGCAGCGCCGTGATTGCCTCGAACAGTTCGGACCCTGCTCGGTCGTAGAACCAGCGGGCCGGGATGGCGCGCTGTTGTGTGCGGAAGCCCGCCAGAACGTCGGTACGGAAAGCGGGATCGACAGTCACTTCGGGCGCATCGTGGAGCAGCATCAGATATTCTTTGCCAGCCGCAGCCCGCTGACTTGCCAGCGCGCAGTCGGGGGAAAGAAATTGCGGGTGGTCGGGCGCGATGTGCCGGGCGGCGTCGCGTGGCTCGATCCGCGCAGGACCATCTGCCCGCTCATGAACTTGCCGTTATATTCGCCGACCGCGCCGGGGGCAGGCTGGTAACCGGGATAGGGCAGGTAGGCAGACGCTGTCCATTGCCAGACGTGTCCGAAGGCATCGGTCAGACGGGACGAAGAGGCTTCCCATTCAAATTCGGTTGGCAATCGTGCCCCCGCCCAGCGCGCATAGGCGTCTGCTTCATAATGACTGACGTGCATCACGGGTGCGGCGGGGTTACGCGGGCGGAGGCCGTTCAGGCCGAATTCCTTGTCGTCGCGCCAGTATAGTGGCGTTTCGATCTTTTCGTGTTGCACCCAAACCCAGCCTTCGGAGAGCCAGAGTTCAGGCCGCGTGTAGCCATCATTGTCAATGAATGTCTGCCACTCGCAATTGGTGACCAGCCGGTCTGCGAGCGCATGCGGCGCGAGATAGGTTTTGTGGCGTGGCCCCTCGCAATCGAATGCGAAGGCGGTGCCATCATGGCCGATTTCGGCAATGCCGGT
>JANOZQ010000109.1:0-1503 GCA_031429555.1 Sphingomonas sp.
TTGGCTGCGATAATATCGCGGGTGCGCGAGAAAATACCCATCATTAAAACTCCTGAGTGAAACCTTAGATCGTTTGCCGGGGCCGTCCTAGCAAGGGGGCGGACGGCCCCGGTCACGATACGCATCAGGATTAAACCTGAGCGGTCGTTTGGCTTGTCGCGGTGGCGGCGAAATTCGTGGGCTTCAGTGTCGAGTCGAGTCCCGTGAGGCTGAAGAGGACAACGCCGAGTGCCAGAGCAGCGACGGCGGATTTGCGAGCAGTGTTTACGTTTGTCATTTCAAGTCTCCCTGACTTGGGGTGATGATGTTCCCCGTCAGACCATCCGGCGGGGATATGAACAGTTTTGCAGGAAGCGTGCCAGTTTGAAAAATGGCGTAAATCAGGGATTGTTGATTTTCATGCATAGATTATACTTGCCAATAGTTGGTATTATTTGCTAACTATCGGGAATGGATCGCACTCAACAAGTGGTCGGGCAGTCCTATGCCTTCCTCGACAGTATCGAGCGTGCGTCAAGTGCGGCGGCGCTAAACCGACCGGTGCTGGTTATTGGCGAGCGCGGGACGGGCAAGGAACTGATTGCCGAGCGCTTGCACCGGCTTAGTCCGCGGTGGGCGGGGCCGCTGATCACGATGAACTGCGCTGCCCTGGCCGAAACGTTGATCGAGGCCGAACTGTTCGGGCACGAAGCCGGAGCATTTACGGGCGCGACCAAAGCGCGCGAGGGACGGTTCGAAGAAGCCGACGGCGGCACTTTGTTCCTTGATGAACTCGCGACCTTGTCAGCAGGCGCTCAGGAGCGCTTGCTTCGCGCCGTTGAATATGGCGAAGTGACGCGGATCGGTTCGAACAAACCGGTGCAGGTCGATGTTCGGATTGTCGCGGCGACCAATGAAAATTTGCCGGGTCTGGTCGATAAGGGCCGTTTTCGCGCAGACTTGCTCGACCGGTTGGCGTTCGAAGTCGTCACTCTGCCGCCATTGCGGGCACGCGACGGCGACGTGCCGGTGCTCGCCGATCATTTCGGGCGGCGGATGGCGTCAGAAATTGGCTGGCGCGAATGGCCTGGCTTTTCGGTTGAAGCGAGCGCGATGCTCGCAAATTACGACTGGCCGGGCAATGTCCGTGAATTAAAGAATGTTATAGAGCGCGCCGTCTATCGCTGGACAGACCAGATGCGCCCAATTGAAACGATCGAGTTTGATCCGTTTGCCTCGCCGTGGCGTCCGGCGGGAAGTGCATCTTCTACTCCGTTCGTACCGAACGCAGCCGAGGCGCACAGC
This sequence comes from Sphingomonas sp., assembly GCA_031429555.1. Classification (GTDB taxonomy): domain Bacteria; phylum Pseudomonadota; class Alphaproteobacteria; order Sphingomonadales; family Sphingomonadaceae; genus Sphingomonas_O. The sequence goes on from JANOZQ010000109.1 coordinate 1,285, forward strand.
ACGCGCCAGCTCCCCGACATCGCTCGGGACGAACGGATCACCGACCTTCGTGCCTCGGTCGACGCCCATGAACAGGCAATCCTCGAAACCACGCTTACCCGCTGTCGTTATAACCAGCGCGAGGCGGCGAAGGTGTTGGCGCTGTCCTATGACCAGTTGCGCCACTGCTTGCGCAAACACGGCATGCTCGAAAAGAAATCTGCTTAGCCGGAACAATCC
>JANOZQ010000110.1:0-1790 GCA_031429555.1 Sphingomonas sp.
TGCCCGGCATTGCGGAATTTCTGCGGCACGACCATGTCGAGCGTCTTTTCGAGGTCGCAATCGTCGAAAATCAGCACCGGCGCGTGGCCGCCGAGTTCCATCGTCGTGCGCTTCACGCCGTCCGCCGCGAGTTTCATCAGATGCTTGCCGACGGGCACCGATCCCGTGAAGCTGACCTTGCGGATGACCGGCGAGGCGATCAGGTGGCGGCTGACGGTATCAGGCACGCCGAACACCATCTGGCACACGCCGCCGGGCAGCCCCGCATCGATCAGACACTGCATCAGCGCCATCGTGCAGGCGGGGGTTTCCTCGGGCGGTTTGGCAATCACCGAACATCCCGCCGCCAGCGCAGGCGCGAGTTTTTTTGCCAGCAAATAAACCGGGAAATTCCACGGGCTGAGTGCCGCAACCGGCCCCACCGGCTGCTTGATGACAATCGACCGCTGCCCCGCCGGACGCACGAGGACGCGGCCGTAAGCGCGCTTGGCGTCCTCGGCATACCAGTCGAACATCGACGCGCTGCCGATCACTTCGCCGCGTGCCTCGGCCAGCGGCTTGCCCTGCTCGGTGGTCAGCATCCGCGCGATGTCGTCGGCGCGCTCGCGCATCAGCGCCGCCGCTTTGCGCAAAATCCCAGCGCGCGTTTCGACATCGGTCGCGCGCCAGAGTTTGAATCCTTTGTCCGCCGCATCGAGCGCTTCGTCGAGATCAGCCGCGCTCGCCAACGGCACATCGGCGATGGCATTGCCGGTCGCGGGATTGACCACAGCCTGCGCATCACGCCCCTCCCCCACGCGCCAGCTGCCATTGACGAAAAGCGCGAGGTCGGGGGCATAGCTGTCAGTCATATCCGCACTTTCGATTGAGTCCGAATGTGCTTTAACGTGCTCGGTTCGGGATTGCGACCGCCGCACGGACGGCTTATGCGCGCCCCATGAACAAAATCTATCCCGATGCCACTGCCGCGCTCGACGAATTGCTCCGCGATGGCATGACAATCTGTTGCGGCGGATTTGGCTTGAGCGGGATGCCCGAGCGGCTGATCGATGCGCTCGAGGCGTCGGGGGTGAAAGGTCTGACGATTGCCAGCAACAATGCGGGCATTGACGGGGTTGGCCTCGGCAAGCTGCTGCGCTCGCGTCAGGTCAAAAAGATGATCTCGTCCTATGTCGGCGAGAATAAGGAATTCGAGCGGCAATATCTGGCGGGCGAGCTTGAAGTGGAGTTTTGTCCGCAGGGAACGCTCGCCGAACGCTGTCGCGCAGGTGGGGCGGGGATACCGGGTTTCTATACCAAGACCGGCGTCGGAACACTAGTGGCCGAGGGCAAGGAAGTGAAATCGTTCGACGGGGAGGAGTATATCCTCGAACGCGGGATTGTCGCCGACCTGTCGATCATCAAAGGCTGGAAGGCCGACGAGAGCGGCAACCTGATCTTTCGCAAGACGGCACGCAACTTCAATCAGCCGATGGCCACCGCGAGCCATATGACCGTCGCCGAAGTCGAGGAAATCGTCCCCGTCGGATCGCTCGATCCCGATGCGATCCATGTGCCGGGCGTCTACATCAAACGCCTGATCTGCGGCGCGCCCTATGACAAGCGGATCGAGTTCCGCACGGTCCGCGAACGGGAGTCGGTGGCATGAGCTGGACCCGCGATGAAATGGCCGCCCGTGCGGCGCGCGAACTGAAGGACGGTTATTACGTCAACCTCGGCATCGGCATTCCGACGCTGGTGGCGAACAATATCCCGGTGGGCATCGAAGTCACGCTGCAATCCGAAAACGG
>JANOZQ010000111.1:0-3859 GCA_031429555.1 Sphingomonas sp.
CTTGCGAAATCACGGTTTCTGGCAGCAGCGAGCCACGATCTGCGCCAGCCGCTCCAGTCGCTTGCTTTGCTGACCGGACTGCTCGCGCAGGCAGCAGAGGGTGAGCGCGCGCAGTCGCTCATCGGACGCCTTGACCAGACATTGGTGACCATGTCGGGCATGCTCAACACGATGCTTGACATCAACCAGATCGAGGCCGGGGTTGTCCGGGCCGAGCCGGTAGATTTCGTCATCGGCGATCTCATCAATCGCGTGCGTGGCGAATTCATGATTCAGGCGCAGGACCAGAAGCTCGAACTCTGTTCGGTACGGTGCAGCCGGATCATCCACAGCGATCCGGTTATGATCGAACAGATGCTGCGCAACCTGATTTCAAATGCACTGAAATATACCAAGCGCGGCAAGATCTTGATCGGTTGCCGGAAGCATGGTCAGACATTGAAAATCGAAGTGTGGGACACCGGCGTCGGCATCGCTGCATCCCAGCTCGATGCTATTTTCGAGGAGTATCACCAGATCGACAATGCGGCGCGTGAACGCAGTCTGGGACTCGGCCTTGGCCTCTCAATCGTCCAGCGTTTGGGGGCTTTGCTCGGTCACAAAGTCGGTGTGCGGTCCTTGCCAAGCCGGGGGTCGGTCTTTTCGATTGATGTCGCTTTGTCCGATGCCGTGCCGAAACTTGCCGCGCAATCGCTATCCCCAGCCGAACCAGAGGCTGCGGAAGCTCTATTGACTGGAAGCATATTGATCGTCGACGATGATCCCGATCTGCGTGACTTGCTCGCCCAACTTCTGACCGAAGAAGGCCATCACACGACATTCACCCCTGATGGCAAATCGGCCTTGGAAATGATTACCTCGGGAACGGTCCAGCCTGATTTATTGCTCGTCGATTATAATCTGCCCGGTGGCATGAACGGTCTTCAATTGAGGGCACAGGTGCGTGAAGTGATGGGTCACCAAGTTCCTGTCATCATTCTGACCGGCGACATCTCCACGGCAACCCTGCGCGAGGTGGCAGCGCAGGATTGTTTGCAACTGAACAAACCCGTCAAGTTCGAAGCGTTGACAGCCGCAGTCCAGCGGATGCTAGCCCCGAAAACCATCATCGGCGATGCCACCATCTACATTGTCGATGACGATGACACAGTGCGCAACGCCTTGCGCGAACTACTCGAAGCCGACGGTCATCATGTCGAGGACTTCGGGAACTGCGAGGCATTTCTCACCGCCTATCGTCCGGGCGGGGAAGCATGTTTGCTCATAGACGCCTACCTGCCCGGGATCGACGGGATTGAATTGTTGCGACAGTTGAAAACCGCAGGTCATCATCTTCCCGCGATCATGATTACGGGCAGCAGCGCCGTACCGATGGCTGTCGAAGCAATGAAAGTCGGTGCAATCGACTTTCTGGAAAAGCCCGTTGATCGCGTCGAATTATTCGCCAGTATCGATCGTGCACTCGACCTGTCGCGCGACGCGACCAAATTGCATGACTGGCAAGCGGACGCCGCCACGCATATCGACGGCTTAACTCGGCGTCAGCACGAAGTCATGGACATGGTTCTCGCGGGGCATCCCAGCAAGAATATCGCCGCCGACCTGCACATCAGCCAGCGCACGGTCGAAAATCACCGCGCGTCGATCATGAAGAAGACCGGCGCTAAGTCTCTACCCGCGCTTGCCCGACTGGCGCTCGCGGCAGCGGGCCCGGTTTCGAGTGAGTAGTTTCCGACACTGCTAAGCGGCGGGTGCAACCGATACACCCAATCTATCTCCGTCAGAGATAGGATTTGGACTGTGACGAATATCGCCACGCGCATTGCCATCATCGGCGCAGGTCATGTCGGATCGACAGCAGCTTATGCCCTGATGCTGCGCGCGCTGGTCAACGAAATTGTGTTGATCGATAGCAACACGGCACTGGCCGAAGCAGAAGCCGCCGACATTGCCGATGCCAACGCGCTTGCGCGACCGGCGCGCATCTGGGCCGGAAATTACGCGGATGCAGCAGCCGCAACCATAGCGATCATAACGGCAGGGGCCGCGACGCATGGCGATGAGAGCCGATTGTCAGTGCTTTCGCGGAGCGCGGTGATTGTCAGGGAATGTGTCGATAGCCTGATACACGCTGGTTTTGCGGGGATCATTCTGGTCGCTGCAAACCCTGTCGATCTCATGGCGCATATAGCGTTCCGCAAATCAGGGTTAAACGCACAGAGTGTCATCGGAACGGGCACGCTCCTCGACTCGAGTCGCCTGCGGCAGGCGCTTGCGGCAAAGCTCGACGTAGCGCCGGGGGCGCTCGAGGGATTGGTTTTGGGCGAACATGGCGACAGCGAGGTTGCTGCCTTTTCGACCGTCCGTGTCGGCGGGTTGATTCTCGAAGAATTCACCCAAACCGGACCGCATCTTGATTATGACGGAATTGCCGGTGAAGTCCGCGACGCCGGATACAAAATCGTGTCCGGCAAAAGTTATACGTCATTCGGTATCGCCACCGCAGTCGTTCGAATATGCGAGGCCATCATCCGCAACGAGCGACATGTATTGCCTGTCTCTACTCTACTGACCGGCCAATTCGGGATTAGGGACGTTTTTCTCAGCTTGCCCTGTATTCTGGGCTCCGGCGGCGTCGAACGGATCTTGAGGCCTGCACTCACTGTCGATGAACAAAGCGCATTGTACCGCTCGGCGGAAGTCATTCGGCAAGCGCTGGCCACATTGGACGCCGAATCATGACGGCCCAGATGTGGACCTGTCCGATGCACCCGCAAATTCGACAGGATGGACCCGGCACTTGCCCGATCTGCGGGATGGCGCTTGAACCCGAAGCGCCGTCGCTCGACGATGCGCCCAATCCAGAACTGGTCGATTTCACGCGGCGCTGGTGGGTGTCCGCAGTGCTGTCGGTGCCGCTTCTCGTTCTGACGATGGGTGCTGATCTGCTCGGCCTGCATCTGGTCAGCCCAGCGATTTCGCAGTGGATACAGTTAGCGCTCGCTGCGCCGATCGTCCTTTGGGCAGGCGCTCCTTTCTTCGTGCGCGGCTGGAATTCGTTCAAAACGCGCCACCTCAACATGTTCACGCTGATCTCGATCGGGGTCGGCGCGGCGTTCCTTTACAGTCTCGTCGCGACATTGGTGCCGGGGATATTTCCCGACACCTTCAAGATGCACGGGATGGTGCCAGTTTACTATGAAGCGGCGGGGGTCGTCGTTGCACTGGTGCTGCTCGGCCAAGTGCTCGAACTGCGCGCGCGTGCCTCAACGGGTAAAGCAATCCGTGCGCTGCTCAATCTCGCACCGAAGACTGCCCGGCGGATTGCAGCCGACGGCACGGAAATTGAAGTGCCGCTTGCCGAGGTCGTCGTAGCGGACCGGTTGCGCGTCCGCCCCGGCGAGGCCGTGCCGGTCGATGGTGTTGTCGTTGACGGCAAATCGTCGGTCGATGAGTCGATGCTGACCGGCGAGCCGCTACCGGTTGCCAAGCTAGCGGCGAGCGCCCTGACCGGCGGCACGGTCAACGGCACAGGCAGCCTCGTCATGGAAGCGCAGGCGGTCGGCAGCGACACGATGCTTGCGCGGATCGTACAGATGGTCGCCGAAGCACAGCGCAGCCGTGCGCCGATCCAGGCAGTCGCTGACCGCATCTCGGGCTGGTTCGTGCCATTGGTGATCGCGATTGCCGTCGTGACCTTCATCGTCTGGAGCCTTGTCGGCCCAGAACCGCGCATCGGCCACGCGCTGCTCAACGCGATTGCGGTGCTCATCATCGCTTGCCCATGCGCGCTCGGACTCGCGACACCGATGTCGATCATGGTCGGCACCGGGCGTGGCGCGCAGGCGGGCGTGCTCGT
>JANOZQ010000112.1:0-5467 GCA_031429555.1 Sphingomonas sp.
CGCGCTGGTGAAGACGTTCACGCGTGACGCCGTGATCGCCAAGCTTGATGGCACGGGCCTACCGTTCGCCCCCATCGGGCGGCCCGAGGATATGTTCGACGATCCGCATTTGCTCGCGTCGGGGGGGCTGGAGACCGTCACCCTCGCCGACGGGCGGGTTGCTTATCTGCCGCCGCTGCCGCTTGAAATGGGCGGGATGCGGGTAAATGCCGATGCCGAATTGCCGGTGCCAGGTCGCGATAGCGATGCCGTGCTCGCAGGGCTTGGCTATGATGAGGTGGCAATTACACGGCTGCGGGCGGCGGGGGCCGTCGGTTAGGCGATCCCCATCTGCCACAAGAAGAATGCAAATTCCTCGGCGGTTTCGCGCAACGATTCAAAACGCCCCGATTTTCCTCCGTGCCCTGCGCCCATGTTGGTCTTGAGCAGCAGGATGGTGTCGTCGGTCTTCATGTCGCGCAGCTGCGCCGCCCATTTGGCGGGTTCCCAATAGGTGACGCGGGGGTCGTTCAGGCCGCCGGTGATCAGCATCGGCGGGTAGGCTTGGGCAGTCACATTGTCATAGGGGCTGTAACTCTGGATGAGATCAAACGCCGCCTTGTCAGTGATCGGATTGCCCCATTCGGGCCACTCGCCGGGCGTCAGCGGCAGCGTGTCGTCGAGCATCGTGTTGAGCACGTCGACGAAGGGCACATGCGCGGCGATGGCGCCCCACAGGTCGGGGTCGGTGTTGACGACAACGCCCATCAGTTCCCCGCCCGCCGATCCGCCCGCCGCGCAGATTTTGCCTGCCGAGGTGTACCCTTGGTCGACCAATCCCTTTGCGACATCGACAAAATCGTTGAACGCATTCCAGCGCTTTTCGAGCTTGCCGTCGAGCTGCCAGCGCTGGCCGAGATCATCGCCACCACGGATATGCGCGATGGCGAATGCGAAACCGCGGTCGAGGAGGGAGAGCCGTCCCGTCGAAAAACCGGGGGGGATGGCAATGCCATAAGCGCCGTAGCCGTAAAGGTATAGCGGGTGGCTGCCGTCCTTCTTGAACCCCGCCGGATAGACGATGGAGACGGGGATTTCGGTGCCATCGCGGGCAGGGATCATCAGGCGTTCGGTGGCATATTTGGCCGCGTCGTAGCCGCTCGGGATTTCGAGCGTTTTCAGCGTGGTGCGGGCACCCGTCGCGATGTCATAATCTTCGATCAGCGAGGGGGTGACCATTGATTCATATGACAGCCGCAGCGTCGTCACCGCATATTCGGGATTTTCGTCGAGGCCTGCGGTGTAGCTGCTTTCGGGGAAAGCGATGCGCTTCACAGATGAGCCGTCGAACTGATGGATTTCGACTTGGTCCAATCCATTTTCGCGCCCCTCGATGACAAAGAAATCGGCGAAGATGCTGACATCGGTCAGATAGAAATCGGGTTTGGGGGCGATGCGTTCGGCCCAGTTGCCCGGGTCGGTAATTGATGCGGTGCACAGCCGGAAATTGGTGTCGGAATCGTTGGTGACGATGAACAGCGTGTCATCATGCGTCTCGACATCATATTCCACCCCGGCCTTGCGGGCACGGATGAGGATGGGCGTGGCAAGGGGGTCGGACGCTGGGAGCAGGCGGACTTCGGACGTCGTGTTGTCGCCTGCTGCCACCGCGATCCACTTTCGGTCATGCGTCATGCCGACGCCGCATTGGAAGCCGATGTCGTCTTCGTGGTAGATCACGACGTCATCTGCGGTCGACGTGCCCATGACGTGCAGCTTAATCGTGTCGATGCGCCACTGGTCGTTGACCTGGCCGTAGAGGAAGGCCGAGGCGTCGGCATTCCACACGAGCGCGCCCATCGTGCCGGGGATGACGTCGGGCAGGTCCGCGCCTTTGGTCAGATCGCGGACGCGTGCCGTGAAGCGTTCGGAGCCGTTGTCGTCGATGGCATAAGCAAGCCAGCGCCCGCATTCGCTGTGCGACAGCGCGCCAAGGCGGAAATACTCTTTGCCGTCCGCCAGCGCCGGTTCGTCGAGGATCAGTTCGTCGGGACCGCCGCCGATTGGACGGCGCCACCATTTGCGATATTGCCCGCCGGTTTCGAACGCGCGCCAGTAAAGATAATCGCCGTCTTTGGCGGGGACGCTCTGGTCATCTTCCTTGATGCGGCCTTTCATTTCCTGAAAGATCGTTTCGATCAGCGGCGCGTGCGGGGCCATCGCGGCTTCGAAATACCCGTTTTCGGATTTCAGATAATCGAGCACTTCGGGGTCAGTGACTTCGGGGTATTTCGGATCGCGCAGCCAGGCATAATCGTCGGACAACGTGACGCCGTGAACAGTTTTGATAGAGGGTTTACGGGCGGCGGTTGGCGCTGTCGTGATATCGTTCATGCGATGCGCATAGCGCAGGGCACGCGCGGGACAAGGAAAAGTCTCGACAGTCGAGGATTGCCGGAGAATAGGAGAGATGATGACTGACAAGCGCACCCTTGCCGAGTGGCAGGCACTGGCCGCCAAGGAAGTGAAGAACCGCGACCTGACGTGGCCGACGCCCGAGGGGATCGCGGTTAAGCCGCTTTACACCGCCGAAGACGCTGGTGATCCGGGGCTGCCGGGCTTTGCGCCTTTCACGCGCGGGGTGAAGGCGAGCATGTATGCCGGGCGGCCATGGACGATCCGCCAATATGCGGGTTTCTCGACCGCGGAAGAGTCGAACGCCTTTTACCGCCGCAATCTGGCAGCGGGGCAGAAGGGGCTGTCGGTCGCTTTCGATCTCGCCACGCATCGCGGCTATGACAGTGACCACCCGCGCGTCGTCGGCGATGTCGGCAAGGCGGGCGTGGCGATCGACAGCGTCGAGGACATGAAAATCCTCTTCGACGGCATCCCGCTTGACCAGATGTCGGTCAGCATGACGATGAACGGCGCAGTCATCCCGATCCTCGCGTTTTTTATCGTCGCGGGCGAGGAGCAGGGGGTTTCGCAGGACAAGCTCGACGGGACCATCCAGAACGACATCCTGAAGGAGTTCATGGTCCGGAACACCTACATCTATCCGCCCGAACCATCGATGCGGATCGTGTCGGACATCATTGCCTACACTTCGGCCAACATGCCGAAATTCAACAGCATATCGATCAGCGGCTATCACATGCACGAGGCCGGGGCGACGGCCGTGCAGGAACTCGCTTTCACGATTGCTGATGGGAAAGAATATGTGACACGAGCGATGTCCACCGGGCTGGACATCGATGCGTTCGCGGGGCGCCTGAGCTTCTTCTTCGGTATCGGCATGAACTTCTTCATGGAAGTCGCCAAGCTCCGCGCCGCGCGGACGTTGTGGTGGCGGGTCATGGACGGGCTGGGTGCGAAGGACGAGCGTTCCAAGATGTTGCGCACGCATTGCCAGACGTCGGGCGTGTCGCTGCAGGAAGCCGAGCCGTACAACAATGTGATCCGCACGACGGTCGAGGCGATGGCGGCGGTGCTGGGGGGCACGCAGTCGCTGCACACCAATGCGCTCGACGAGGCGATTGCGCTGCCCACCGAGTTCAGCGCACGGATTGCGCGGAATACGCAGATCGTGCTCGCCGAAGAAACCGGCATCACCCGCGTCGTCGATCCGCTCGGCGGGAGCTATTATGTCGAGGCGCTGACCAGCGAACTGGTGGACCGTGCTTGGGAGATCATCGAGGAAGTCGATGCGCTTGGCGGGATGACCAAGGCGGTGGCGTCGGGCATGCCCAAACGCCTGATCGAGGAAGCCGCCGCCGCACGACAGGCCCGCGTCGACAAGGGCGAGGACGTCATCGTCGGCGTCAACAAGTACAAACCCGAGAATGCCGACAACATCGACTTTCTCGAGGTCGACAATGTGAAGGTCCGCGAGGGGCAGGTCGCGCGGTTGAAGGCGACCAAGGCGGCGCGCGATGAGGTTGCGTGTGGGGCGGCGTTAAAGGCGCTTACTGAGGGAGCCGAAGCGCCAACACAATCCGTTGGCCCTGAGCCTGTCGAAGGGCTGTCCTTCTCTGACACCGATAGTGCAGAAGAAAGGGCAGGGCTTCGACAAGCTCAGCCCGAACGGAATTTATTAGCCCTCGCCGTCACCGCTGCCCGCGCCCGCGCCACGCTTGGCGAAATCTCCGATGCGATGGAACTGGTTTTCGGCCGCTATGCGACCACGCCGGAGCCAGTGCGCGGCATTTACGGCAGCGCGCATGAGTTCGACAAAGCGTGGGCGCGCGTCACCGAAGGGGTCGAGGCCACCGCCCGCCGCCTCGGCCACAAGCCGCGCGTGCTGATCGCCAAGATGGGGCAGGACGGCCACGACCGCGGCGCGAACGTCGTCGCCAGCGCCTTTGCCGACATGGGGTTCGACACAATCAGCGGACCATTGTTCCAGACGCCCGAAGAGACGCTGGCGCTGGCCCTCGAACGCAACGTCGATGCCATCGGCGCGTCATCGCTGGCGGCAGGGCACAAGACGCTGATCCCCGAACTCATCCGCCTGCTCCGCGAGGCCGGCCGCAGCGACATCAAGGTCTTCGCGGGCGGCGTCATCCCGCCGCAGGATTATCAGTTCCTCCGCGACGCGGGCGTGGTCGGCATCTATGGCCCCGGCAGCAACATCGTCGAATGCGCGGCGGACGTGCTGCGCTTGCTGGGGCATAATATGCCGCCTGAAGGGTTGAGCGAGGCGGCGGAATAGTGCCGACGTTGCTGCGCATCGGCGCGTTCCGCTTCTATTTCTACAGCCATGAGCCGAACGAACCGCCGCATGTCCACGTCGATCGCGGCGACGCGACAATCAAGATTTGGCTCGACCATCTCGAAGTGGCAAAGAGCCGTGGGTTTCGGGCGCATGAGATTGGTGGCATCGTAAAAATGGTTGTGGACCACAGGCAAGAATTTCTGGAGGCGTGGCATGGGTATTTTGACTAAAGTCACAGACGAACGCGTGCTCGACGTGCGCTGCGACGACCACAGTCTGATCGTCGATCTGATGGACGGGCGGACGATTAGCGTGCCGCTCGCATGGTATCCGCGCTTGTTGCACGCCACGCCAGAGCAGCGCGCGCGTTGGGAAAAAGCGGGGGCGGGTTACGGCATCCACTGGCCTGACATCGACGAGGATTTGAGCACCGAAGGACTGCTGCGAGGCGCACCGGCGGCGAAGGCTGCGTGACCGGCCACATCGTCGAATGCGCGGCGGACGTGTTGCGGCTGCTGGGGCATAACATGCCGCCGGAAGGATTGAGCGAGGCGGCGGCGTGAAGCGCAAAATTGCCGTTGTTTTCGCGCTCCTTATTTCTTGGGCCTGCTATGCAATCGCGGCACGGGCGTGGATCAACTCTGAAAGCCAGCGCTGCCAACAGTTCGGTGATCTCGCCGCCGAGTGCATTGCGCCGCAAGGAGTATCTGCACTCGTCCTGGCTGTAGCATTTGCTGCTGCAACTATTTTGTTGGGATGGCTGGCGATGACACC
>JANOZQ010000113.1:0-5376 GCA_031429555.1 Sphingomonas sp.
ACCCGCGCGCTGATCCTCGACCGCGCCACTGCGGTTTGGCTCGACGCCGATATTGATACATTGGCGCAGCGCGTTTCGCGGCGGGATAACCGCCCGCTCCTGCGCGGCAAGGATCCGCGCCTTGTGCTCGGCGAGCTCGCGTTGGTGCGCAATCCAATTTATGCGTTGGCCCCAGTCCACATCAAAAGCCAGATGCACCCGCATGACCTTACCGTGGAAAACATTGTTAGGAAATTGACCGGATGAAGCGGATTACGGTGGGGCTTGGCGAACGCAGCTATGACATCATTATTGAAACTGGCGTGCTCGCGCGGGTGGGTGAACATCTGAAGCCGTACAGCAAAACAGGCCGGGTAATTGTCGTCACCGATGAAAATGTCGCGCCGCTGTATCTGGCAACGCTCGAGACATCAGCAAAAGCAGCGGGTTTGACCGTCAAAAGCATTATCCTGCCTCCCGGCGAAAGCACCAAAAGCTGGGCACAGCTTGAAACGCTCTGCGATCAATTGCTCACATTCGAAATCGAACGCAGCGAAGCCATTATCGCATTGGGCGGCGGCGTCATCGGTGACCTGACCGGCTTTGCCGCGGCCATCGTCAAACGCGGCTGCACTGTCATTCAGATCCCGACGACCCTGCTCGCGCAAGTCGACTCCTCGGTCGGCGGCAAGACGGCAATCAATACCCGCGCGGGCAAGAACCTTGTCGGCGCATTCTACCAGCCCGCGCTTGTCCTGATCGATCCCGCAACGCTCGACACGCTGCCGATCCGTGAACTGCGCGCGGGCTATGCCGAAGTGGTCAAATACGGCCTGATCGACGATCCCGAATTCTTTGCTTGGTGCGAAACCCACGGCGCTGCCCTGATCGCAGGCGACACCGAAGCCCGCGCCCACGCCATCGCCACCAGCGTTGCTGCAAAGGCCCGTATCGTGGGCGCCGACGAGCGCGAGACGACCGGCACCCGCGCGCTGCTCAATCTCGGCCACACATTCGGCCATGCGCTCGAAGCCGAAACCGGCTTTTCGGACCGCTTGCTCCACGGCGAAGGTGTTGCGGCGGGGATGGCGATTGCATTCCGATACTCGGTCGCGCGCGGTTCATGCCCAGCTGACGAATCGAAGCGGGTCGATGCGCATCTCGCATCGGTTGGCCTCCCTATCGGGGCCCGTCCCGCAACCAATGCCGATGGCGCCACGCTGGCGGCACACATGGCGCATGACAAAAAACGCGATGGCGGCAGCGTCCCCTTCCTGCTCGCACGCGGCATCGGCCAGACCTATCTCGAACGCGATGTCGCATTGAGCGATGTCGCCGCCTTCCTCGACAGCGACCACTAATGCCCAATGGCATTGCAAAATCGAACCTGCCCACGAAAATGTGCCCCGTCTGCGCCCGCCCGTTCACCTGGCGCAAGAAATGGGCACGCGACTGGGACAATGTCATTTATTGCTCGGACAAATGCCGGTCAGTGGGCTCGCGAGAACGCCAGAAATAACCAAGCAGCAATCAAGGTCGCACCACCAACCGGCGTGATTGCGCCGAACCAGCGTGGTGCGTCGATTGCCATCGCATAAAGCGTGCCCGCAAAAATCGCAGCCCCTGCTAGCAATCCCCACGACACCCGCCGGTCAAGCGGCGCGACGACAATCGCTGCAATGGCATTCGGCAATTGGTATGACGCTCCGGTTCTTAGCCACAACGCGGCTTGCTCGCTTGCCCCATGCGCCCCGAACGCCCCCGCCATAATCGCAACAGCCGCCGACAGTGCAGCGCAAACAATGAGCGGATCACGCCTCACGCTTCACCTCGAACCGTTCGCCGCGAAACATCCTGTCCTGCATCGAATGGAGGTCACCGCTGACGCCCTGTGCTTCGAGCCGCTCGATGTCGCGCCGCCGGTATTCGCCTTCGATCTCGGCAATCCGCGTATCGCTCACTTGCAGTGCCTTCAAACCCTCGATGCCCATCAATACCGCCGATTCATATACTTCGCGCACGCTTGCCGTCAGGTCGAGTGGGGCGAGCGCGATCATCTGCCGCCGGTCATAGGCGCGTACGAGAATAGCGGCCTGCGGGAATGTCGTCAGGATCGGCTCGAGTTCCTTTGGCCCCAAGTTCGCATCGTCGGTACAGAACAGGATCAACGACGCCTGCTCCGCGCCCGCCGTCCGCAACAGGTCGATCCGCCGCCCGTCGCCGTAATAGACTTTGACGCCGAATTCCGCCGTGCGCTCGATCTGCGCGGGCTTTACGTCAATCAAAGTCACCGAAATCCCGTCGGCCAGCAGCATTTGCGACACGGTCTGGCCGAAGCGGCCATAGCCAACGATGATGGCGCTCGAATTGACCGCGGCCTCCGGCCCTTCGGGTTTGTCGCCCTTCGCTGGTGCATATTCAAAGCGGCGCGCGATCATCAGCAGGAAAGGCGTAGTCGCCATCGACAGCGTGACGACCGCCCCGAACAGGCTGGCAGCACTGGGGTCAATCAAAAGCGCTTCTTGTGCCTGGGCGAACAGGACAAACCCGAATTCGCCGCCCTGACTAAGCAATAACCCGAGGCCGAATGCAGGCCGCGTTTCCATGCCGAACAGTTTGGCGAGACCGAAAATGATCCCCGTTTTCAGCACAACGAGTGCCGCCGCCATCCCGACGACGAACATGGGATTGGCAAGCACTGCATTCACGTCGACGACCATCCCGACGGCCATGAAGAACAGCCCGAGCAACACAGCACGAAACGGTTCGATGTCGGCCTCGATCTCGTGGCGATAGGGCGAATCGGCGAGCATCACGCCCGCAATGAACGCCCCGAGCGCGGTCGACAGGTGCAATGCTTCCATAACAGCCGCCGCCGCAAAAACCGTGAACAGGCCGACGACAATGAACAATTCCTGTTCGCCCAATCGCCCGATCAGGCGCAGCAGCGGCCCGATGATAAAGCGCCCCGCCAGCACCAGTCCGACCACTGCCCCCAATGTATAGAGCCCCATCAGCCACCCCGGTGGTGCAGACGGATCGGCAGGTGCACGCGACAGGACCGCGATGATTGTCACCAGCGGTACGATCGCCAGATCCTGAAACAACAAGACCGAAAACGCACGTTCGCCGAACGGCGTGTTGATTCGGCCCGATGATTTGAGACTCGGCAAGACCTGCGCCGTCGACGACAGCGCCAGCGGCAAACCCAGTGCAATTGCCGCGCCCCAAGTGAACGTCGTGGCAAGCCCGATCAGAGCGGCAATGGCGAGTCCGCAGGCGACGACCTGAAGCAGGCCAAGCCCGAAAATATCACGCTTCAGTCGCCACAGTCGCGCGGGGTTCAGTTCGAGACCAACAAGGAACAACAGCAGCGCAATGCCAAGCTCGGCCGCACCAAGTTTCGATTCAGCACCACCGATCAGGCCGAGGCCATAAGGGCCGATGACCACACCCGCGAGTAGATAGCCCAGCACCGCGCCCAGTCCGAAGCGGCGGAAAATCATGACAAACAGCAGCCCTGCACCCAGCAGGATGACACCTTCGCGGAGAATCGATGCACTCATAGAGCGGCGTTGTGTGCGGCCTCTGCGGCGGCGTCAAACGCCAGACGAATCGAAGAGTGGCGCGCGCTGTGCGGCCGTGCTGGCGCAAACACATCAAGCCCGGGCCACGCGCCGGGATCATCGCGCTCGCCAGCGAGGAAAGCGCGCAGATCTTGAGCTGCTACTGCAATTTCTGCCGCTGTCCGACCGACAATATATTGACCCATCAACACAGCCGACGCTTGCCCGAGAGCACAGGCACGTACTTCCTGTCCGTAAGCGGCGACCCGCCCGTCAGCATCGAGCATCACATCGACAATCACCCGGCTGCCGCACGTCGGTGACCGCCGCTCGACCGTCGCGCCGGGTATTTCGAGTCGCGGGCGGTCAGCCACTGAGGCCGCCAGCCGCAGGATTTCCATATTGTAGAGCGGCGCGTTCACTGCGCCCGCCGCTTTTCGACGAAATCGACGACAGCTGCCGAACTGGCCCGCAGCAACGGATAAGTCCGCGACTCTGTCATCCACTTCGGGCGTGGTGATGAGCCAAGATAAATTGTGTCGTAGACCAGCGAGACAAACAGAAACACCAGTGTTGCGCCGATCAACCCTTTCAGCGCACCAAAAGCAAAACCCAACACGCGATCAAATGGCCCGAGCAACGACCCCTTTGTGCTGTTGCCGAGCGCCTTACCTGCCATCTTCACAGCAATGAACGTCACGCCAAACACCAGCGCAAAGCCAAGGACAGCCGCCCCCGACTCTGTGCCGACAAGGCCAACAAGCACGGCACTGACCGGTGTGTGCAACATCTTCACGGCAAGGATCGCCAATATCCAAGCCGCCAGCGACACCGTTTCGTTCACAAAGCCGCGCGAAAAGCCCAGCGCGGCGCCGAGCCCCACGGTCAGCAAGACGAGAATATCGAGTGCGGTCAACGCCAACCCTAAAACGCCCGTTCAAGTTTGCTGAGCAGTGAGCGCGCAGGGCTGGGCGCGGGTTCACCCTCGTCGAGGCCATCATCGAGTCGTTCGACGCGGCGATAAAGATCGATGCTGGCCGCCACCAATATTTGCGCCTCACCCGGTAACTTGGCGACTGCTGCCTCATCACTGCTGACAGGATCCCCCAGACGCCGCGAGGGATGCAGCGCGGTGTCAGTCGCAATTTCGCCTGCATCGAGCGCACGCTGCGTCAGCAACCATGCGATCACATGCATCAACCGCGTCGTCACTTTCAGCGATTCGCAAGAGAAAATCACCCGGTCGAGCGGATCAAGCGCATCGCGCGCCACACGGCCCAGCGAATCGAAATAACTCCGCGCCTCATCGGCAAGCAGCATTGTCTCGACATAGAGACCGTCAACAAGGCGGCGGGCCAACATGGGACTCTATCTGCCACAGGAACGTCCGCGCGGAAATCGGCAATGTTGGTAAACGGCGTGCCTTATCGGGTCAGGCGATGATATCGGGCACCAATTGATCCTGCACCATCGCGATTTCGTCCTTCAGGCGCAGCTTGCGTTTTTTCAGTCGCGCCACCTGAACCTGATCCATGCTGCCGCTGAAAACCAACGCATCAATCGCTGAATCAAGATCACGATGTTCGGTCAGCAAATTGTGTAATTTCGCTTCGAGTTCGCGCGGTTCCATCACGATGACCAGTATCGCACTGGCCCAACCGCTTCAACTGCCCCTACGCGCCCACAGCCTATCGAAAACCGATCAAAAAGAGAGAGACTTTTAACTGAAACAGTGGTTCACTCCGAGTCGCAGCAAAAAGGAGCCACGTCGCAATGGACACCGCGCATATCGCCGCACTTCAGGCCAAACATTCCGGGATTGATCGCCGCA
>JANOZQ010000114.1:0-2222 GCA_031429555.1 Sphingomonas sp.
AAGGTCGGTATCACGAATAGCGGCACGCCGAACATTTCGAGCCGAGCGCCCTTGAAAACGATTTCCTTGCGGATCGGATCGTGGATGATGCGCACGGCCGAAATCTGCCAGCTGGGTTTGCGCGGACAATTGTTGCTGTCGGCCACGGGACAGGGCGAATAGGCCGCGTCGTTGAGCGTCGTTACACCATTGACCTGCTTACTGGTCCGCGCCGCGAGTCGGCCACCGTCGGCAAGCACCAGCAAAAGATTTTCAACAACGCCGTCTTTCAAGGTGTCGGTCAGGATCGCGACATCGCCATAGACAGTATCACCATTGGCGTTGACGGCGGAGACATTGCCCTCGGCGCGGACTTGCCCTGTCTTACGGTTCCAGACAATCTTGTCGGCGCGGACACGGTCCATCCCGCGCACCATGCGGACGTCGCCGGTTGCGGTTACAATGTCGGCGTCGTTTTCGTAAGCCAGTGTATCGGCGGCAAAATCGACTTCATCGGACGCGGCAACGGGCGGGGTCACAACCTGCGCATGCGCGGCGGCTGCCGTTATCAGCGCAACCGACATCGAAGCCAGCAAGACAATCGCTTTGCGTATCACGCGGCTTCCTATCGCTGACCAAAGTTAATTGGTCGTTAACCCCCTTGGCGTCCGCCTATCGCACGGCGGCTCCCACTTCAATCACCGCTTTGCGCATTGCAGCAGGCGCGGCTAACAGCGGGACAATAGCGAGTCCAATCTGAAAGTTTCCCATGCGCGTCACCCTCCTGTCGAACCGACCCGAAGATTATAGCTCGCTGGCGTTGCTGGTCGGCAAGGATGCGCCATTGCCACAGGCTGATTTGCTTGTTGCGGCAGCGAAGATAGGGCGGTTTGAGGGTGATGCCGGGAGCTTGATCGAGCATGTTTATGGCGATGGCGACAATCCGCGGCGGTTGCTGGCGGTCGGCACCGGCAAGGGAAGCGTCGAGGAATACGAGAAGGCAGGCGCAGCGCTGACGGCAAAACTGTTGTGTTCTGGCGAAACCAGCCTTGTTATCGATGCCGGTGGGGTGGACGCCGATAGGGTGGCGCGTCTGGCAACAGGCGTTGTTCTGCGCGGCTGGCGGCATGACCGTTATCGCACAAAGCTGACCGCCAAGCAGAAGCCGACACTCGGAGAAATTTCGATTGTAACGACTGATCCAGGAACCGCAGCCGCATGGGAACGGGCACAAGCGATTATCGCGGGCGTGTCTTTGACGCGCGAACTGGTCAGCGAACCAGCCAATATCATTTATCCCGAATCGTTCGTCGAGCGCGTGATGCATCTCACCGATCTGGGCGTTGAAATCGAAGTGCTTGATGACGATGCAATGCGTGCGCTCGGCATGGGATCGCTGCTCGGCGTAGGGCAGGGGTCGGCGCGGCCCTCGCGACTGCTTTGCATGCGCTGGGATGGCACGGGTGGCGCGGTCAAAACGCCCGTCGTGTTCGTCGGCAAGGGCGTGACATTTGATACCGGCGGAATTTCGCTCAAACCCCCCGGCGGCATGGAAGATATGAAGTGGGACATGGGCGGCGCAGGCGCAGTCGCAGGCGCGATGCTGGCGCTGGCGGGTCGCAAGGCCAATGCGCACGTCGTCGGCGTCTGCGCGCTGGTCGAGAACATGCCTGATGGCAACGCCCAGCGACCGGGTGACGTCGTGACGTCAATGTCGGGGCAGACAATCGAAGTGATCAACACCGATGCCGAGGGGCGGCTGGTCCTGTGCGATGCGATGACCTGGGTTCAGCGCAAATATGCGCCCAAGGTGATGGTTGACCTCGCCACGCTGACCGGAGCCATGAACTTGGAGCTCGGCCATGAATTTGGCGGGATGTTATCGAATGATTACGTGCTGGCGGCGCAATTGACGGCGGCAGCGGCGTCGGCGGGTGACCCGCTGTGGCGCTTCCCGCTCGGTGACGCGTATAACAAGTTGATCGACTCACCCATTGCCGACATGAAAAATGTGGGGCCGCGCGAGGCGGGGTCGATCACTGCCGCGCAGTTCCTCCAGCGCTTTGTCGATGAGGGCGTGAAATGGGCACATCTCGACATTGCCGGAATGGTCTGGTCGGCAAAGCCCGGCGCGGTGTGGGATAAAGGCGCGACGGGTTACGGCGTGCGGCTGCTCGACCGGTTCGTCGCGGACAATTACGAGCGGTAGTAAGAACATCAGACGTCATCCCAGCGAAAGCTGG
>JANOZQ010000115.1:0-2055 GCA_031429555.1 Sphingomonas sp.
GAGGTAATCGGGCGAAAATTTATTGGCCAGCTGTGCGCCAACCTGCGCGCCGATCACACTGCCGAGAAGGAGGAGCGCCGCCAGCACAATGTCGACCGCTTGTGTCGTGAGTGCATGGACCATCGTCGTCGCGGCCGTCACAAACAGGATCTGGAACAACGATGTGCCCACGACCACGCGCGTTGCCATGCCGAGCAGATAGAGCATTGCGGGGACCATGATGAACCCGCCGCCGACACCAAGCAGGACGGTCAGGATGCCCGTCACAAAACCAAGCAGCAACGGCGCGAGCGGCGATATGTAAAGACCCGATGCGTAGAACCGCCACCGCAAGGGCAACGACGCGACCAGCGGATGATGCCGCCGCTTGCCGGGTGGCAGCGTTTCGCCGCGCAATTTGGCCCGCACGCTTGCCCAAGCCTCGCGCATCATCAACGTCCCGATACTGCCGAGCAGCGCGACATAGAGGATCAGGATGATCGTATCGATCTGCCCCCAGCTGGTCAGCAGGTTGAAGATCCCTGCCCCCGCAATCGCGCCAAGGATGCCGCCCGCGACAAGGACCGCGCCCATCTGGAGGTCGACGCCGCCACGACGGTAATGCGCCAGCGCGCCCGAGACGCTCGCTCCGGTAACCTGCGTCGCCGCCGAAGCCGCCGCCACCGTCGGCGGGATGCCGTAAAAGATTAGCAGCGGCGTCGTCAGGAACCCGCCACCGACCCCGAACATGCCCGACAATATCCCGACACCACCCCCCAGAAGGATGATGACCAGCGCGTTGACCGACAGGTTCGCGATCGGAAGATAGATGTCCATGAGTCTGGACAACGCCTAGCCGCGCGCGCTGCGTTGCGCACCCTAAAAGTCGAAGCCGACCGTGACCGATGGCCCCGAAGCAGGCGCAGCATTGCCCGCCACCCGCTGACGCCACTCCGCCGACACGCGCAGACTGGTTTCGGCAACGGCGATTCGCGCGACAACCTGCGGCCCCACATCGATCCGCGAAACCCCCGGCTGCGCGCCGCCCCATGCTCCTGCGCCGATGCCGAGGCTGGCATTTTCGGTGTGCAAAACGGTCCGTTCGACTCGGACAGCCCCGTCGACAAAGGCCGCAGGCGATTTGAGACCCACGACACCGGCTTGCGCATAGCCGTCGAGTTTCATTCCGGCAGGCAGTCTAACGTCATAGACCCCGCCATAGGCAAAGACCGCAGGCGCATCACGACCACCCTTGTCGAGCGCGATCCTCTGTTCGGCAATAATGCCGACATTGCGCCCGCGCAGGGCAATGCCGACGGCGGCCTCGCGCCCCAGGGGTTGCGACAAGGGCGCGCTGATCCGCGCTGTCATCGCCAGTGCTTCGGGGCCGGGCGTATAGAAAAGCCGCATCCCGATCTGGCTCCCGCCCAGCTGTCCGCCCGATGCCAGCGACGGCGCGCTATCGCTGCGCATCAGGGCCCAGGCCGAGCCGGAGAAGCGGTTTCGTGGCTTTGGAGCGGGAAGACCGGGGGCAACGACATAAGCAGTCATCATGTGCGGGGGTTGTGCGCCACGGCTCACATCAGCGCCGTCATGCTGAACTTGTTTCAGCATCCATAGTTTAGCGGAAACTACTGGTCCCTTTCTCGCTATGGACCCTGAAACGAGTTCAGGGTGACGGCGATAGGGTGGCATTTTATCCGGATGCTGAGCCGTTAGCGCATTTCGAGCAACCGCTGCATCGAACGGTGCCCCAATCGCTGGCAGGCCGAAAACATCCCGCACCTGGTCGCGCGGTAAGATCGCATCGACATTAGCTGCGGGCCACAGCGCGACAACGCGCACTGCTGTCCAGCAGCCAAGCACCAGCCCCAGCGCGCGCAATGGCCGGCTCGTTGCCGTCATTCGGCGGGCATGACATCGGGAAAGGCATGCGCCGTCTTGTCCCAGCGGACGACGCCCTCGCGCCGCATGCGTAGGTATAGCCACAAGGCCCGTCGTGCCGCCATGATTGCAATCACATTGCCGATCACTGCGCGCGGAATGGCGCGCAACCCTTCACGCCAGCCATAGGCA
>JANOZQ010000116.1:0-12638 GCA_031429555.1 Sphingomonas sp.
GATTCCATAACCGATACAGCGCGGGAATTCGGCAAACTACGATGGCCACGCGTTGCAACCAGCTTTTCAAAGCGTTCGGTGAAGCGGATGTTCTTGTAGCTGCTTTTTGACGACATTGTGTTACAAGCGTTTTGCATAACATTTCCTTTTCGGCCTGGCTGAGTTGGAACGGGGGTCCAGACTATGATCAAACAACGGGTGAATGTGGTCCAAAAGCACGCACCGGGTGTTCAGATTTCTGCACAGGAGGTGCGGCGACGCGCTTCGCTTGACCGCATCTCGTGGGACAATATGCGCTTGCTGCTCATCCTGTCCGAGGCAGGGAGTTTTCGATCCGCGGCCCTTGTTGCTGGCATTTCACTCAACACCATCCGGAGCAAGATCGACCGACTTGAACGGCAGATCGGTGGCGTGCTGGTCCGGCGCAGCGTCGAGGGTGTCACATTGACACAAGAGGGATACGAGCTGGTATCAATCGCCAAACAGATGCGTGCACTCGGCAAAACCGCAGAGCGCGTTCAAGCCAGTGCACAGGGGCGCCGCGAGGCATCGGTGCGCATTACGATTACCGAAGGGCTGGGGACATTCTGGCTTGTTCCGCATCTCGTCGATTTTCGCGCGAAAAGTCCCGATGTCCATATTGACCTCCAGTGCGATATGTCACCGCCCGACGTGATGTTCCGCGACGTCGATATCTCGATCCAGCTCGAACGGCCGACCAACCCCGATCTGATTGTCCAGAAAATCGGCACCTTGCACCTGATGCCATTCGCGGCCGAAAGCTATCTGGACTTGCACGGCACGCCGACGTGCGTGGCCGATGCACGCGACCACAAGCTCGTGTGGCAAGTGGCCGATCAAGTGGCGTCGGAAATTCTGCCGATGTTCGTGGACAGCGATGTCATTACCGGCGGATTGATCGCGGTCACGACCAATACAAGTTCAGCCCAGTTCTGGGCAGTGACCAAAGGGGCGGGCATTGGGTTCCTGCCGACATATATACGTGTCGTGAGTCGCGGAACGCGGCCGCTTGATATCGGCCTGCATCTGCGTCGTGCCGTATATCTGGTGCATCATCCGGATTCGGTGCGTTTTCCCGAAGTTGGGCTTGCGCTCGATTGGGTTCGCGGTGCCTTCGACAAAACAAAATATCCGTGGTTTGCCGATGAATTCGTGCATCCCGATCAGTTCGAGCGCAAATTCAATGACAGCGTTGTCGTCAATTTGTTCGAAGGGTTTCGGTAACTATAGTTTGGTCAGACCCGGACTGATTCAATATTTGAACCAGCCAGTCTTATGGTGCCGGTGTAACTGCTGCGTTGCATGAGTTGCGGTGCGGGAACCGGTTATGATCGATGATATGGTTGTCGTTGCGGATGCGGCGCGCGGTGCCACTTTGGGGCGGCTGCGCCACGACTTGCTCCGCTGTATTGCCCGGGCCGAAGCATTGGGCCTTACGGCGATTGCGATTTACCTACAGCGTGCGGTGGATGAGATTGGCGATATTTCAGCCTAAGCGATCGTGGTCATGTGGTCGCCTCACATACTCAATGGGGGCCGATCTTGCGACCGACCCCCACTGCGCTGGGCTCCTATCATTTCATTCTTGGCATCGCTGCCGAACGAATTGGCAGAAGACCCTAGCGTTGCTGCGAGCCTTTGCTTCGTCAGTCCCCGTTTCCGGTTTCCGGCTTGGCTGAGCACCGCATGGCTGCTTTGTGTATCGAGGTTCGCGCGACAGCTCCGCTTGCGCTTTGCCATTCCGCTGGGGCCTCACATCGCCGCAACCCGAACCGGTTCCTCTGTCATTTCATCCCGCTTGCGCGTTCAGCATGGCTTCGTTACCGGCCCTTGCATCCCCGGGTTGTCTTGGCGTTTCCGCTTCGACGTCCCGTTGACTATGATGTGAAGCTCTCATGCATCCCTGAGTCGCACCAGCGCTAAATGACCTGTTTCGCCTGTGGATAACGAGGATATCGGGGACACTTTCACGTCCAGTCGAGAATTGTCCATCCGCGCGCCTTGGCCATCCGCCGCAAAGGGCCGTGGGCGTTCACGGCAAAGGCCTCGTCTGCCCATTCCATTGCGGGCGAATCAGACACATGGTCGCTATAAAAGCGGATATGCGCGTCGTCACGGGCAATCCCGGCGTCGTGCATCCATGCGGTGACCATGCGGAGTTTGGCGGGGCCATAACAATTTTCGCCGTCGATCTTTGCCATCACCCGCGTATCGAGACCCGCCAGCGTGTTTGTCGCCACCGTCGCGTCAAAGCCGAGTTTGCGGGCAATGGCTTCGGCGTAAAGCCGGTAAGATGCCGTGGCCATGATGAGCTTATAGCCCTCGGCATGGTCCGCCGCGATACGCGCTTTCGCATCGGTCAGAACATTGCCGCGCAGGGTCTTCTCGGCAAAGCTCTCTGCAA
This sequence comes from Sphingomonas sp., assembly GCA_031429555.1. Lineage (GTDB taxonomy): Bacteria > Pseudomonadota > Alphaproteobacteria > Sphingomonadales > Sphingomonadaceae > Sphingomonas_O. The sequence continues at coordinate 2,426 of JANOZQ010000116.1, forward strand.
TCGGCCCGAGTTCTTCCGGGTGGATCGAGGGGCCCACGAGCAGGCTCTGGTTCCAGACCTTCAATGTCGCACGGTCGATCAGGCGCAAGCCGTAAAGCGCCACCGTAATCCCGACGAAAGGCGCCAGCAGCAACCGCCACGGATGACGTTGCCGCGCCGCATGGAGAAGGAAAGAGATAAAGGTCGGAAACCGCGTGATCGTGCGGTCCATATCATAGATGGCAAGTCGGATCATCGCGCCTGACTAACGCCTCATTGCCTTGCCGTCGCCGGTTTCTTGCCCCATGTCTGCTTGTGATGGGTGAACGCGCAGAATTCGGGCAGGAAACCCGTGACGGACAACAGACGCTGGCGTTTGCCGGTGACTTGCGGCTGCCCGATCTGGGTGACTTGCCAAAGCGATTGGCGCTGGTCGAGCAGGTTGATACCATCGACCTGTCAAAGGTTGGCCGGATCGACACGGTCGGCGCGTGGATCATCCACCGGCTAAAGATCGACAAAGATGCCACGCTGACCGGCGCGAATGACGACGTGGCGTCGCTGATCGATCAGGTGGCGAACTCGGACAAGACCGTGCGGATGCGCCCGGACCGGATCACCCCGCTGTTCCGTGTGCTTGGCGAGATTGGCGCGGCGGTTGCGATTGCAGGGCAAAATTTGCGCGGGTTGCTCGGTTTTTTCGGTGCTGTGGTGATCGGGGTCGCCAACGTCATTCGCCACCCGTCGCGATTCCGCCCAAATGCGGTGATCCAGCAGTTCGAAGTCGTCGGTGTTTCGGCACTCGGCATTGTGGGTCTCATGAGCTTCCTGATCGGGATTGTGATCGCGCAACAGGGCGCAGTGCAGCTTCGCCAGTTCGGTGCGGAGATCTATACGATCAACCTGATCGGCCGGATCACGACGCGCGAACTTGGCGTTTTGATGACCGCGATCATGGTTGCAGGGCGATCGGGATCGGCCTTTGCCGCGCAACTGGGCACGATGAAACTGACCGAAGAAATCGACGCCATGCGGACCATCGGTGTTTCGCCGGTCGAGGCACTGGTCATTCCGCGGATGATGGCGAGCGTGCTGATGATGCCGCTGCTTGGCTTTTATGCGACGATCATCTCGATTGTCGGTGGCGGGCTGTTCTGCTGGGTGAGTCTTGGCATTCCGCCGATCACATTTATCCAGCGCATCCGCGAAGTCGTGCCGATGACCGACATGTATGTCGGACTGGTCAAGGCACCGGTGTTTGGCGCGATCATTGGTCTGTCGGGTTGTTTTCAGGGTATGCAGGTCGAATCGAATGCGGAACAAGTTGGCCTCCGGACGACTTCCGCTGTGGTGCAGGCCATTTTCCTCGTTATTGTTCTTGATGCATTCTTTGCAGTATTTTTTACCGCGATCGGCTGGTCATGAATCAAGACCCCGAAATCGCGATTGCGGTGCGCGGACTCGTCAACAAGTTTGATGATGCCGTGATCCACGAAGGGCTCGACCTTGACGTGCGGCGTGGCGAAATTCTTGGTGTGGTCGGCGGGTCGGGCACGGGCAAGTCGGTGCTGATGCGGTCGATCATCGGCCTGCAACTGCCTGATGCGGGCGAGGTCCATGTCTTCGGCGAATCGATGATCGACCGCGAGGAGGACGAAGCACTCGACATCCGCAAGCGGTGGGGCATTTTGTTTCAGGGTGGCGCGCTGTTTTCAACGCTGACGGTGGCGGAAAATGTGCAAGTGCCGCTGCGCCAGTTCTACCCCAAGCTCGACCAGAATTTGCTCGATGGCATCGCGGCCTACAAAGTCGTGATGTCAGGCCTTGATCCCAGTGCAGGTCCGAAATTTCCTTCCGAACTCTCGGGCGGGATGAAGAAGCGCGCGGGTCTGGCGCGGGCGCTGGCGCTCGATCCCGAACTTCTGTTTCTTGACGAGCCGACGGCGGGCCTCGACCCGATTGGCGCGGCGGCATTTGACGAATTGACGCTGGGGCTCAAAAAGACGCTCGGGCTGACGGTGTTTCTGATCACGCATGATCTCGATACGCTATATGCCATATGCGACAGGGTGGCGGTGCTGGCGGACAAAAAGGTGATTGCAGTGGGGACGATCGACGAATTGCTGAAAACCGAACATCCGTGGATTCAGGAATATTTCAACGGCCCGCGCGGTCGCGCCGCAACGGCTGCTGTGCACGCGCATGAGAAAGAGACGGCGTGATGGAAACCCGCTCGAACCATATTCTTGTCGGCGGCGTGGTGCTGGGGTTGCTCGCGGCCCTGGCGGCGTTTCTGGTCTGGTTGTCGGGCCTGTCGGGTGGCGATGCCAAGGAATATGACATTTTCTTCAAGCAGTCCGTCGAAGGGCTGGCCAAAGGATCGACCGTTAGTTTCTCCGGCGTGCCATCAGGGCAAATTGTCGAGATAGAGCTGTGGCGTGACAATCCCGAATTCAAGCGGGTGCGGGTGTCGCTTCGCAAGGAAACGCCCGTGCTTCAGGGAACGACAGCAACAATCCTTGGCAGCTTTACGGGGCCATCGACAGTGGTGCTTGATGGGGCGGTCAAGGGGATGCCTGCGATTGCCGATCTGGGGCCGGCGGGGCGTCCGGTGATCCCTACGAAGCGCGGGGGACTTGGTGCTTTGCTCAACTCCGCACCTCAATTGCTCGAGCGTTTGTCGACGCTGACCGAGCGGTTGACCGAACTGATTTCCGACAAGAACCAGGCGTCGATTGCGGGTATACTTGATAATACCAATCGTCTGACCGATGCGCTCGCCGACAAGGGGCCGGACATTGCCAAGACACTTGCGGATACCCGGATTGCAATTGCGCAGGCCGGCAAAGCTGCCGAACAAATCGGTAATCTGGCCGAAAATGTTGGTGGTCAGGCGGGGCCGCTTGTGTCCGATCTGCGCACAACGATCGCGTCGGCCAAACGGAGCATGGAAACGCTTGATACGACACTGAAAGATGCGCAGCCGGGGGTTCAGGCATTTTCCAAAACGACCATGCCCGAAGTCGGGCAGCTGGTGCGTGATCTGCGGGTGATGTCCGAAAGCCTGTCGTCTGTTGCGACCAAGATCGATCAGGGCGGTGCGACGAGCATTCTCGGATCGCCGAAACTGCCCGACTATCAGCCCCGTGGAGGCCAGAAATGAAGACGACCTATGCGGCGCTGCTGTTGTTGCCGCTCGCGGGCTGCGTGAGTTTCGGGGGCAAGCCGCCCAAGCAGTTGATGACGCTCAGCGCGACCGAAAAAGTGGCGATCGGGGTAACGCGCACGGCGGCATCGGGCCAGACAGTGACAATCCTTTCGCCCAGCGCACCCGCTGCGATTATCGCGCCGCGCGTGCCGGTCTATCGCGGCGGGATCGCCATTGCCTATGTCAAGGATGCGGCGTGGGTGGACAGCCCGGCGCGGATGTTCCAGCGGTTGTTGAGCGAAACGGTGGCGGCAAAGACGGGCAAGATCGTCCTCGACCTGCGTCAGTACACAACTGATCCCGGCTTGCGGGTGCAGGGCAGTTTGCTGATGTTCGGGATCGACGAGGACAAGAGTGAAGCGGTGGTCACTTACGAAGCCGTGATCGTGCGTGACAAGGGGCTGGACAGCCGCCGCTTTGAAGCACGTGTGCCCGTCGGCGTGATTGATGCGGTATCGGTGGGGCCGGCGCTGAACGGAGCGGCGAACAAGGTGGCAGCCGATGTCGCAGACTGGATTAAATAGCGCGACAACTCACGCCGCGCTCATCCCCAAAATCACGTCCCAGTGCCGCTTTTCAAGGGGTACGACCGACAGGCGGAATTGTTTGAACATCTGCATGTCAGCGAGCGCGGGCTCCGCTTTCATTGCAGCAAGGGTCACCGGCTTGGCCAACGCGCGGACCGGGGCGACATCGACCGCGTAGAACACACCCTTGGGATCGGTCGCATCGATATGGGCAAGGTCGACCACTTCCATAATGCCGACCGCTTCGAGTCCCTCGTTCGAATGGTAAAAGAAAATCGGGTCGCCCAGTGCCATCGCGCGAAGGTAAATCCCGACCTGGTAATTGCGTGTTCCGTCCCAGATGGTGCGGCCGTCGCGCATCAGGTCATCCCAGCTATATTTGGACGGTTCGGATTTCATCAGCCAATAGTTCATGCGCGCGTCTTGCCAGCGCGTTACCACAGGGGCAAGTGATGGATATGGCACGCAAACTCATTTCATCGGGATCACCGTTCGAACGGCAGTCGGGCTATTCGCGCGCCGTGGTGCAGGGCGACTGGTGCTTTGTTGCGGGGACGACGGGACCGGACCCTGACACGCGGGTGATGCCCGATGACGTGGTTGAACAGTCGCGAAATGCATTCCGGATTATCGAGGCGGCGCTGGACGAAGCGGGCTTTGCGATGCGCGATGTCGTCCGCGCGACCTATTACATCACCGACATGGCCTATCATGACCTGATTTCGCCCGTGCTGGGCGAAACGTTCGGCGATATTCGCCCTGCTGCCACGATGGTGGTTGTCGCGGGGCTGATCCGACCCGACATGAAGGTCGAGATCGAAGTCACTGCATTCAGAGGATAATAATATGGTCAAAGCTGTATGGAATGGCGTTACGATTGCCGAAAGCAACGATACTGTTGTCGTCGAAGGCAATCATTATTTCCCGCGGGCAAGCGTTGCCGATGGCGTTCTTACCGATAGCACAACGACCAGCGCCTGCCCTTGGAAAGGGACCGCGCATTATCATTCGGTCAATGCGGGCGGGTCTGAAAATCGTGATGCGGCCTGGTATTATCCCGACCCGAAAGCCGCGGCGAGCGAGATCAGGGACCGCGTTGCATTCTGGAAGGGTGTTACGGTCGGGTGACTTGAGCGTTCTGGCGCGCTAGACCGACGCGATGTCCACAACCTACACTATTGATACCTCGACAAGCCGCGCGAACCCGACGCCCGCGCCGATGAAACGGCTTACGGTGCCGGCAATCCGCGCGCGCAAGGATAAGGGCGTGACGGCGGAACCACTCGTCATGCTGACGGCCTACACCGTGCGGATGGCACAGATCCTTGATCCGCACTGTGACATTTTGCTGGTGGGCGATTCGCTGGGGCAGGTCATTTACGGACTGCCGTCCACGCTGGCGGTGACGCTCGACATGATGTGTGCGCACGGGGCAGCGGTTGTGCGCGGCAGTTATCACAGCGTCGTCATCGTCGACATGCCGTTCGGCAGTTATGAGGGGTCGCCGCAGCAGGCCTTTGCCAGCGCGTCGCGGGTCATGGCAGAAACGGGCTGCGCGGCAGTCAAGCTCGAAGGCGGCGTGGCGATGGCGGAGACGATCGCGTTCCTGTCGGCGCGCGGGATTCCGGTGATGGGCCATGTCGGACTGACGCCACAAGCGGTCAACCAACTGGGCGGATACGGCGCGCGCGGGCGCAGCCAGGCCGAATATGCCCGCATCCTCGATGATGCGAAGGCCGTTTCGCAGGCAGGCGCGATGGGGATGGTACTCGAAGGGGTGGTCGATACACTGGCCGATACAGTGGCGGCGACAGTCGATGTGCCAGTGATCGGGATCGGTGCTTCGGCGAAATGCGACGGACAAGTGTTGGTGACCGAGGATATGCTTGGCCTTTTCGAGCGGACGCCGAGGTTTGTGAAGCGCTATGCGGCAATGGCCGATTTCGTAAGCGCGGCGGCGGCGGCCTATGCGGCCGATGTGCGGTCCCGGGCGTTCCCGACTGACGAGCAGATTTACAAGCCGAAAGCCTGATTACAGGCGTTGCGTCGGCGTATCGCTCTGCTAGGACCGCGCAACCAAGTTTCAAACGAGGATGCGTTCATGTCCCGTGCTTTTTTGCTCGCCCTGCCGTTGCTGTTCGTGACACCTGCTTTTGCCGGGGACGCCGCACCAGTCGCCGATCTCGTTGCCAAGGTGAACATTCCCTATCAGGCGTTCACGCTGCCCAACGGCCTGCGCGTCCTTGTCCATACCGACCGCAAAGCGCCGGTCGTTGCGGTGTCGGTCTGGTATCATGTCGGATCGAAGGACGAGCCGAAAGGCAAAACCGGCTTTGCCCATCTGTTCGAGCATCTGATGTTCAATGGTTCGGAAAATTCGCCGGGCGATTTTTTCGAGCCGCTCCAGCAAGTTGGTGCGACCGATTATAACGGGACGACATGGTTTGACCGGACGAATTATTTCGTGACTGTGCCAACGGGAGCGCTGGACAAGGTGCTGTGGCTTGAAAGCGACCGCATGGGCCATCTGCTCGGCGGTATCGACCAGACCAAGCTCGATAACCAGCGCGGCGTCGTCCAGAATGAGAAGCGCCAGAGTGATAACGAACCGTTCGGTACGGTCGATTATGTTGTCTGGAGCACGCTATTCCCCGAAGGGCATCCCTATCGCCACAGCACGATCGGGTCGATGGCCGACCTGAACGGCGCGAGTCTCGAGGATGTCAAGAACTGGTTCCGCGCCAAATATGGCCCCAACAACGCGGTGCTCGTGCTGGCAGGCGATGTCGATCTAAAGACCGCCAAGCGCATGGTGACAAAGCAGTTTGGCAAAATCCCGCGCGGGCCCGTTGTGACGCGCGCTGACGCACCGATCCCGGTCCTGTCCGCGCCGATCAGCAGAGTGATCAAGGACAAAGTGCCCTATACCCGCATCCAGCGGTACTGGGCCGTCGAAGGCGTGAACGGGGTGGATACAACCGCGCTCTATGCGGCAGCCGCAGTGCTCGGCGGGCTGTCGTCGAGCCGCCTCGACAATGCGCTGGTGCGCGGCGACAAGACCGCGGTCAACGTCAGCGCGGGCGTGGGATCGTATGAGAAGCTCGGGCTTTTGACGGTGACGGCGGATGTGAAGCCGGGGCAGGACGCCGTTGCGGTTGGCAAACGGTTAGATGCGCTGATCGCCGATTTCCTGAAATCCGGCCCGACCGTCGACGAAGTTCGCCGTGTGGCGACCAAAGCCGTTGCCGGGACTATCGGCGGCTATGAATCAGTCGGCGGCTTTGGCGGCAAGGCGGTCGCACTGGCCGAAGGGCTGGTCTATTCGAACGACCCCACCAAATATAAACGCGAATTAATCGAGCTGGCTGGACTGACGCCCGAACGCGTGACGGCGGCAGCGCGCAAGTGGATGGGCAGGCCGGTATTCAGCCTGACCATCGAACCGGGCGAACGCGATACCTCGCCTGAAATGCTGGCTATCACGGGCGATGCGCCGTCCACTGTGACGCCACCTGCGCCCGTGGCAGCCAAGACTGACGTGAAGGCATCGCCTCGTCCTGCACCGCCCGTCGGCACATTAAGCGCACTCGACTTCCCGGCCATCGAGCGGACGACGCTGTCAAACGGCATTCCGGTGTTTTTTGCGCAGCGGTCTTCGATCCCGGCCGTGCGGATGTCGGTCAGTTTCAATGCTGGTTTTTCGAGCGATCCCAAGGATGCGCTGGGCACGCAATCGCTGATGCTTGCCGCGCTTGACGAAGGCACGACCACGCGGACATCAACGCAGATTGCCGAGGAAAGCGAGCGGCTGGGCGCGAGTATCTCGACGGGCGCGAGCATCGACCGGACCAGTGTCAGTCTTTATGCACTGACGCCCAATCTCGGGCCATCGTTGGGGTTGGTGGCAGACATCATCCGCAATCCGGCGTTTGCGCCCGAAGAAGTCGAGCGTGTGCGCGGCCAGCAACTGGCGCGGATCAAGGCAAGCCTGAGTTCGCCCGATGGTGTCGCGAGCTATGTCCTGCCGACACTGATCTATGGTCGCGCGCATCCTTACGGCAATCCGGGGTCAGGCGCGGGGGAAGCGGCTTCGGTCGCGAAAATTTCACGCGATGCGCTGGTCGATTTTCATCGCAACTGGCTGCGGCCCGACAATGCCCAGATTTTCGTGATCGGCGATACGACGCTGGCCGCGCTGAAACCGCAGCTTGAGGCAACCTTCGGGACATGGACGAAGCCTGCGTCCCCCAAGCCGGTCAAGACGTTCACGGCTGTGATCCCGGCCCCTGCGAACAAGATTTACCTGATCGACCGGCCGGGTTCGGGCCAGTCGGTAATCCTCGGCGGGACAGTGCTCGATAAAAGCGGCAAGGATGACCTTGTCCTGTTGCGTCAGGCCAATGATGTGATGGGCGGTGGTTTTCTATCGCGGATGAATACCGATCTGCGTGAAACCAAGGGCTGGTCCTATGGCGTCGGTTCGGGCGTCAACGGGTACGAAAACCGCACGTCGTTCATCGTCAATGCGCCGGTGCAGGCGGACCGGACAGGCGATGCGGTCGTCGCGCTGATCGGTCAGATGAAGGATTATCTGGGGCCAAAAGGTACGACCCCTGCCGAATTGGTGCTGACCGCGAACGGCGCGACGCGCGAATTGCCGGGGCAGTTTGAAACGTCCGATGCCGTGCTCGGCGCGATGCAGCGGATTGTCTGGCTCGGTCGCGCGGATGATTATTACGAGAAACTGCCCGATCGCTACAAAGCCATGACCGCAACGGAACTCGACGCGGCGGCGCGGGCGACGCTCGATCCGGCCAAGCTGACATGGGTAATTGTGGGGGACGCGAAAAGCGTCAAACCACAGCTTGCAAAAACCGGGCTGACCGTCGAAATGCTGCCAACGCCCCAAGGCAACTGATCAACAGGAGAGAATGAATGTCGAACGTCGCAGGATCATGGAATTGTGTGGTCAAGTCGCCTCTGGGCGAACAGCAGTCGGTCATGACCGTCAACGACAATGGCGATGGCACATGGTCGGGCACCAATGCCGGCGCGATGGGATCGCTGACGTGCGACAATGGCAAGATCGACGGCAACAAGCTGACATGGACGATGGACATGAAAGTGCCGATGCCGATGGTGCTCGAATGCGATGCGACGGTTGACGGCGACACGATCACTGGTGGCGTAAAGGCCGGGATGTTCGGCACGTCGCCCCTTTCGGGGACGCGGGCTTAAAGAAGCCGACTTACATGCCCCATCTTGCGGCCGGGACTGGGCGCACCTTTGCCATACAGGTGAAGGTGCGCGCCGGGCTCGGCAGCAAAGTCGGGCCAACGGTTAACGTCGTCGCCGATTAAATTCTGCATGGCTACGCGCGGGGCGATTAGATTGGTTATCCCGAGAGGCAATCCACAGACTGCGCGGATATGGTTTTCAAACTGTGAGGTGACGGCACCTTCGGTTGTCCAGTGGCCGCTGTTGTGCACGCGCGGGGCCATTTCATTGAAGACGGGACCGTCGGCGCTGGCGAAGAATTCGATGGCGAGAACGCCGACATAGTCGAGCGCGTCGGCGATGCGCACGGCGAGCGCTTTGGCCTCATCGACTTGGGCGATGATGTCGGGATGCGGCGGCACGGTCGAGGTCGCGAGAATACCGCCGACATGGACATTTTCGGGCGCGTCCCAGGTGACGCTCGCACCATCCTGCCCGTGCGCGACGAGGATCGAGAATTCATGGTCGAAACTGACCATTGCTTCGAGGATTGCCGGGTTGCCGCCAATGGTTTCCCATGCAGCGTCCGCGTCAGCAGCAGACATCAGCCGTGCTTGTCCTTTGCCGTCATAGCCGAAACGCGTGGTTTTGAGGATGGCGGGCGTGCCGATTTTGGCGATTGCCGCGTCGAGATCAGCGCGTGTGTCGACTCGTGCCCAGGGCGCCGTCCGACCGCCATGTGCAGCGGCAAATTCTTTTTCGGCGATCCGGTCCTGCGCAATCCTCAATGCTGCGAGTGGCGGGAACAAGCCGATGCGCGACGAGACTTCCTCAAGCGGTCCTGCGTCGATATTCTCAAACTCGTAGGTTGCGACATCGACTGCATGAGAAAAGGCCGCCAGCGCTGCACGGTCGTCATAATCGGCTTGCGTAAAACCTGAACAAACCTGCCGCGCGCAGCAGTCCGGGTCGGGGTCGAGGACATGCACCCGGTATCCGAGTGGCGCGGCGGCAAGTGCCAGCATCCGGCCCAATTGTCCGCCGCCGATGATACCGATTGTCGAACCCGGAGCGATCGTCTTCATGCCGGATCGGTCGCCACCCCGTCGGTTTGTGCTGCCCGCCAAGCTGTCAACCTTGTCGACAATGCATTGTCCGACAGTGCAAGGATCGACGCGGCAAGCAGCCCCGCATTGATTGCCCCCGCCTTACCGATCGCCAGCGTCCCCACGGGCACCCCGCCAGGCATCTGGACGATGGAAAGGAGACTATCCATGCCCTT
>JANOZQ010000117.1:0-4213 GCA_031429555.1 Sphingomonas sp.
AAGATGGAAAATCGTGCAGCCGGCGTCCGTGCAGCGGGCGAAAACAAGGCTGATGCGATGGAAGAAAAGGCCGACATGGTCCGCGACAACGCGACCAAATAACGACGCCTTTCGGGCCGCATGGAGGGTAGCAGCTTTTACGAGCTGCTACCCTTTATCGCATGTCCGCCACCGCGCAGGAGATGATGATGGACGACGAACAAGTTGAATTGACGACGACAGACGCCCGGGCTGGAACGACGCCGCACATCGTCCGCTACGTGCTCATCATTTCGCTGGTCTTGGCAATTGTGGCGATGGGGATCGTTCTTTTCACGTCGTCATAACACAAGTGCGTCAGATTTCGTCGGCGTCGCCGGAACATTCTGGCGTTAAACGGCTTTACGGCTTTCATGGCGACCGTGGAAAACAGCAGTTGGCTTTCATCCCGCTTCCCGAATATCACCCCTCATGACTGTGGGCGGAGTGTGTTGAATGACTGATCGGAGCAAAGACGTGCAGTTGACCGTTGCGGCCACCCCGAAGCCCACCCGCGCGCCTGCGACTGCGTTTGATCCGATTGCGGCAGCCTTGCAGCAGATCCACAGCAAGGTGACCGACGAAGCGATTCCCGACGATTTCATGCGTCTGCTCGACCAGTTCGACGACGGGGACACAAAGCAGTGACCACCGATGAGATGGAGCCGGAAGCGGCCGCTGTCGTTAACGATAGCGAATTCAAAAGTCAGATGCTGGCACTGATCCCGTCGCTCCGTGCATTCGCGCGCAGCTTGTGCGGCAATCCCGATATGGCGGATGACCTTGCGCAGGAAGCGATGGCACGGGCGTGGAAAGCACGCGGCAGTTTTACGCTTGGCACCAACTTCCGCGCCTGGATGTTCATGATCCTGCGCAACATATTCTATACGACGGTGCGCAAAAATTCGCGGATGACATCGTGGGATCCCGAAATTGCCGAGCGGCTTTTGGTCGAACCCGCGACACAGCACGTCGGGATCGAACTCGAGGATGTGCAAAAGGCATTGAACAAGCTTCCCCCTGTCCAGCGCGAAATGCTGATGCTGGTCGCCGCCGAAGGGGTGTCATACGAGGAAGCGGCGGCGATTGCCGGATGTGCTATCGGCACCGTGAAGAGCCGTGTGGCGCGCGCGCGCACAGCACTTGTCCGGTTGATGGAGGGGGACGACATTGACAGCGATGACGAGGATCATGTTCCTGCGAAGACGTCTCTACCTGCCGGTTTTGGCTTTGCTGACCGTCCCTAGATCGTGACCAAGCCGGGGGGTATTTCAAACAGGATCAAAAGTGTTTGGGCAGCGCGAACGCTGCGCAACGGGCTGGTGCTGATTGTTGTCGCTGCGCTGCTGCCGATGGCAATCCTGAGTGTTTTGCAAGGGCGTGCTGCATGGCTTGACGCGCAGGCACTGGCAACAACGCAGTTGCGCGCCAATGCGTGGCTGATTGCCGAAGGTGAACGCGATGCTTTTGTGATCGCGCGTCAGGCGCTGCAATTCGTCAGCAGTGCTGCGGCCGTGCGGAACATGGACAACGGGTGCAGCGATGTCCTCGCCGACGCGCATTTGGGCACTGTCGGAATCATCAATCTGACGCGATCCGACGCGTCGGGGCGGGTGCGATGCTCGGCTCTGCCGTTCCGCGAGAATGAGACATTTGCGCCTGAAAAATGGTGGCAGCGGGCAATTGGTATCGACGGATTCAGTCTGAGCACGCCGATCATTGGTAAAATTTCCAAGAAGCCAGTGCTTGTCATGGCGTTGCGGCTGCGTGGTGCCGATGGCAGCCAGAACGGGCTCGTGACAGCATCGGTCAGTCTGGACGCATTGCGCGCTTCGCTGGCGCGTCGCAGCAGGACCGATCCAAACGCCTTGATTGAAATTATTGACGGCGACGGTGCCGTCGTTTTGAGCAACCGCAAGACCACCCTTAATCTGCCGCGAGGTGCAGCCGTCGATGGCCAAATTGCGTCGCCCAATTCGGCGGTTGGGACGGAATGGCTTTATGCAACGGCCCCTTTGAACGGCAAGGATCTGACCATTGTCTATGCCGAACCGCGCAATGATTTGCTCGCGACCGCCCAGTGGCAGGTGCGCCAGAGCATTTGGCTGCCGTTGATCGCGATGGCATTGGCGTCGCTTGCGATATGGGCTGGCACACATTGGCTCGTTGTTCGGTGGCTGCGCAAACTTCGAGCGCTTGCTGGACAATTCGGCCGCGGTGACTTCACCGGGAATCGCGCCGCCTTTGATAATGCGCCGTGCGAAATGGCCGCACTCAGTGAAGACCTTCATGCAATGGCGGAAACGATTGATCGCCGCGACACGGCGCTTAATGCCGCCCTTGACGCGAAAACCGCGCTGACCCGCGAGGTCAACCACCGCGTCAAAAACAATCTTCAGATCGTCACGAGTTTGCTGACGCTCCAGGCTGACCGTGTCGCGGACGCCTATGCGCGGGATGCGTTGGGGCAGGCGCGCGCGCGGATTGCAGCATTGGGGCTGATCCACCGCGTTTTGTACGAATATGACACGCATAACGTGCTTGGCACGGTCAACATGCGCCTGCTGATGGCTGAACTCTGCCCGCAATTGCGAAGCGCCAATCGTGCGAATGGCGATATCAATCTGCGGTGTGAGAGCGTCGATCTCGAACTGTCGGTCGATCAGGCTGTGCCGCTCACCCTTTTCATTGTCGAGGCCGTCACCAATGCTTTCAGGCATGGGTATGAGGACAAGCCCGCAGGGCTGATCGATGTCAAAATGACCAGCACTGACGGACAGGTTTTACTGTCAGTTCGTGATGACGGCGTGGGTTACGCGATTGCCGATCCGGTCGGAAAAATGGGCTTTGAATTGATGAATGGCTTTGCGTCGCAGCTGGGCGGCACGCTCGACGTGGCAAGCGATGCCGCCGGGACGCGCGTCAATTTGCGTTATCCGCTCGTACAATATTAGCCGTCGGCCAAGGCGCGCTTGACGGCATCATTCAGCTCGTCGCGCGTGAACGGTTTAGCGAGCGTAACCCAGGGGCGCCCCGTGCTGCTTTGCAGCGTGACATGGCCGGTCGCGATCACGATAGGCAGATCGGGGCGAAACTGTCGTGCGGCCTCGGCCAGTTCAATGCCCGACATCCGCGGCATCTGAAAATCGGTTAAAAGCGCGCCGATTTCCTGCCGGTCGTGCAGCGCTTCGAGCGCGGCGCTGCCCGAATTGGCGCGGATCACTTCATAGCCTAGCGATTCCAGCAGTGATGCCGTGCCCCAGAGGATAATCGTCTCGTCGTCGACGACAAGCACGACGCATCGCGCTTGATCGACATGCGTTTGGGCATTCATGGCAATTTCCGTAAAAGAATATATGAAAAAGGAACACGGCCAACGGGGGGATGTTCCAGCGCGCCGGACCGATAAACAGGAATTGGTATCATGTCCGGCATAAGTTTTGTTCGAAAGCTGGAGTCGTTCCAGTCCTTTTCCAAGGAGAGCGAGGCGGCGATCCTCGCGCTTGCCGGACAACGCACAAGCATTCTGAAAGCGGGCGAGGATTTGATCAGCGAAGGCGATGAGCCGCGGACGATCTATCTGATCCTGGATGGCTGGGCCTGCCGCTATAAAACACTTGACGATGGTCGCCGCCAGATATTGGCGTTCTTCGTCCCCGGCGATCTGTGCGACCTGCATGTCTATATCCTTGACCAGATGGACCATTCGATCGGTGCGCTGACGCCGCTCAAATTTGCGTCTATCAGGCCGTCGGAACTCGAAACCCTGTGCGATGACCATCCGCGCGTCGTTCGGTCGCTATGGTGGGAATCGCTGGTCAGTGCGTCGATCCAGCGCGAATGGCTGGTCAGTGCGGGGCAGCGGTCGGCTTATGAAGCGCTCGCGCATCTGTGCTGCGAACTTTATTTTCGTCTGAAACTCGTCGGTTTGGCAGCGAAAGGCGAATGCACGTTCCCCCTGACCCAATCGGATATCGCCGATGCGCTGGGACTGACGCAGCCGCATGTCAGCCGAACCGTTGCCGAACTCAACCAGTCGGGGCTGGCGACACTGAAACGGCGGCATCTGTCGGTCAACGATCTTGCCGGTTTGATGGCAGCGGCGAGCTTTAATCCAAACTATCTGCACTATCGCTGATCGCCGTAGGCTGTGGAACCACAGCTTGCTATTCAGGTTACCCCGTCTCGAGCGCCG
>JANOZQ010000118.1:0-1931 GCA_031429555.1 Sphingomonas sp.
CCATCAAGGTGATCCGCGTGCCGCATTTCGTGACCGGCGGCTGGTCGCGGAGCGCCGCGAAACTTGCACGCCTTTTCTGTCCGACCAGCAGTTTGGATTCGAACGCTTCGTCCATTGGCTGGCTGGGGCGGACGATGACCGACCCTTCGGTGCCGTCGAGAAGCAAGGCATCACCGTCCGCGACCATCCGCCGCACGTCCTTGACGCGACCAAGCACAGGGACGCCCATTGCCCGTGCGACGATCGTGACGTGCGCGGTCAGCGACCCTTCTTCGAGGATCACGCCTTTCAGTCGTCGCCGGTCATATTCGAGCAGTTCGGCCGGCCCCAGATTGCGCGCGATCAGGATCGTGTCCTGCCGCAGCCCTGCTTGCGCCGCCGTGCCCAGCTGTCCCGAAACAATGCGCAGCAGCCGGTTCGCCAGATCCTCCAGATCGTGCATCCGGTCGGCGAGCAGTGGATCGTCGATCTGGCGCATCCGCATCCGGGTGCGTTGCTGGACGCGTTCAATCGCTGCTTCGGCGGTCAGGCCACTGTCGATGGCTTCGTTGATCCGCCGACCCCAGCCTTCGTCATAGGCGAACATCTTGTAGGTGTCGATGATTTCACGCGTTTCGCCATCGACGCCGAATTCGGCTTGCGATGCCATGCGGTCGATCTGCTCGCGCATCTTGTCGAAGGCCGAATAGACACGGTGGCGCTCGGCTTCGGTATCTTCTGCCACAGTATGTTCGATGACAATGCGTGGCTGGTGATAAACCGCATGCCCACGCGCCATGCCCTCGACCAGCTTCAGGCCTGACAGGCGAACACCCTGCGCAGTCTGCACGCGGTCGCCGTCGCGGCGTTTTTCATCGACGAGGCCTGCGTTTGCGATGAGTTCGGACAGGACCATCGCGACGGTCTGCAGCGCTTCGATTTCGACTTCTTCATACCGGCGCGGCTCGGCATGCTGGATGCAGAGCACCCCCACGGCAGCCTCGCGCCGGACAATCGGCACGCCCGCGAACGAGTGAAACAATTCCTCGCCGGTTTCGGGCTTATAGGCGAAATCGGGGTGGCTGGTCGCTTCGTCGAGGTTCAGCGTTTCTACATTGGCCGCAATCGTGCCGACCAGCCCTTCGCCCATTGCCAGCTTAGTTACGTGGACGGCTTCCTGTTTCAGCCCGCGCGTTGCGTAAAGTTCGAGCACGCCGTCGCGCAGCAGGTAGATCGAGCATACCTCGCTCGCCAGCGCTTCGGCGATGATCCCGGTGACCTGATTGAGTTTCGCCTGTGCCCCCGTGCGCGCGGCCATGACCTCGTGCAGGCGGGTCAGGATTTCGCGGGCGGAGGCGGCTGCGGTTGGCATAGGCGCAGCGCTATCAGATTGTTGCGCGGCTTTCGAGGGCTGCATTCGCTTGTTCGCAAAGCTGCGCGATGATGTCGGCAACCGGCTCTTCGGCCTTGACCATGCCAACCGATTGGCCAGCCATCAGCGATCCGTTTTCGATGTCACCGTCGATCACTGCGCGGCGCAATGCCCCCGACCAGTAATGTTCGATCTGAAGCTGTGCCTCGAGCATCGGCAGGCCACCTTCATCAAGTGCACGCGCGACTTCGAGTTGCTTGGCCGTGAACAGTTCGGTTCCCGCATTCTTGAGCGCGCGGACCGGGATCACTGGCAAGCGCGGATCGATCTGGACGCTGGCAATCGCATCACGGGCGGAGGCGCGAAAGAACGCTTTCTTGAAATTGGGATGCGCGATGCTTTCGGTCGCGCAAGCAAAACGCGTGCCGAGCTGGACGCCCGCCGCGCCCATTTCGAGGTAAGCCGCTATCGCTTCACCGCGCCCGATGCCGCCTGCGACAAATACGGGAACCTGGTCGGCAACTTCGGGCAGGATTTCCTGCGCCAGAACCGACGTCGAGACGGGGCCGATATGCCCGCC
>JANOZQ010000119.1:0-9361 GCA_031429555.1 Sphingomonas sp.
TCTTTCTTGGCGACAGCCTAAGCCCACGATCCGAAACGACAAGTGGAAACTAGCCAAGGCTGACACGTCCGCCCGCGTGCCGCTCGAGCCGCCCGCCTAGTTCGAGTTCCAGCAAAACCGTTGCCACAACCGCGGGATGCAGGCCCGACTGCCGCACCAGCTCATCGACCAGCACCGGCGTATGTCCCAGCAGATCCGTCACGGCGCGCCGTTCCACATCACTGGCATCTGCATCGACCGGAGCCCCGCGCCAGCGCTCGCTGCGCTGTTCGACCCGTCCCGCCATCGGCCGGATTGTTTCAAGCACATCGCCCGCATTCTGCACCAATGTCGCGCCGTCGCGGATCAGCGCGTTGCACCCCTGCGCCCGCGGATCGAGCGGACTCCCGGGCACCGCCATGACTTCACGTCCGGCTTCGTTGGCCAGTCGCGCAGTTATGAGCGAGCCCGATTTCGGCGCGGCCTCGATCACGACCGTTCCCAGCGCCATCCCTGCGATGATCCGATTGCGCGATGGGAAGTGCCGCGCCAGCGGTTCACGCCCCGGCGGTTGCTCGGCGATCAGCACGCCATCGTGCGCGATCCGCTCCTGAAGTTCGGCATTTTCGGGCGGAAATGCAATGTCGATCCCGCTTGCGATTACGCCGACTGTTGCCACGTCCACAGCCCCCTGATGCGCTGCCGTATCGATCCCACGCGCCAGCCCCGATACAACAATGCACCCCTCACCCGCCAGATCATGTGCAAGACCGCGCGCGAAACGGCATGCCGCCGCACTGGCATTGCGCGCGCCAACAATGGCGATGGCGGGTCGCTCCATCAGCCGAAGGTTACCGCGCACAATTAGTGCAGGCGGTGCTGTATCAAGCTCGGCGAGCAATGCCGGATACAGCCCCTCCCCCACAAACAGATAGCGCGCGCTGAGCTTTTCGACGCTGCGCATTTCTGCTTCGACCTCGCGTGGATCCGCCAGCCGCATCGCCTTGCCGCCACCCCGTGCCGCCAGATCGGGGATCGCATCAAGCGCAGCGCGCGCACCGCCGAAGCGCGCCATCAGCTGGAAATAAGTAACAGGCCCGATATTGGCCGAGCGGATCAGTCGGAGTTTGTCGAAAATGTCAGACACTTTTACCGACTTTTGGCTCCTCGCCGCGCTGCAACCGCCCAATATTGGCGCGGTGTTTCCAAAGAACCATCAGCGCAAGCGCAATAAACAGCACAGCAAACTGAAGTTGCCCGAACCCAAGCGCGGCAATCGGGGCAGAGGCAGCCGCTGCCATCCCGCCAAGCGATGAATAGCGAAAAAGCGCCAATGCGACGAGCCAGACGCCTGCGTAAATTAAGCCGACTGGCCACGACAGCGCGAGCGCAATGCCGAGCATCGTAGCCACACCCTTGCCACCCTTGAATTTCAACCACACTGGATAGCAATGCCCGAAAAATGCCAGCAGCCCCGCCATCGGCCCTAGGCCCGGCTGGATCGCTTCGGCGATCAGAACTGCCGCTGCGCCCTTGGCGCCATCAAGGAGCAACGTTGCTGCTGCCAGTCCTTTACGCCCGGTGCGTAACACATTGGTCGCACCGATATTTCCCGAACCAATGGCGCGCAAATCGCCCGCCCCGCCAAAACGCGTGAGGATCAACCCGAACGGTATCGACCCAAGTAGGTAGCCAAGAACAGCGACGCCCGCGACAATCAAAGTGAGTTCGCTATTCACTGATCCGCCCGATTCCTGCACAGATCGACGCATTGCAAGGCATGCCGAAATGGCGCGCAAGAGCGCATACATAGCGTAGAGCGCGCGGGCGATTTCTTGGTAGAAGGAACCTGCATCGTTAATCCGCCGTTATACAACCGTGCTGAACCCTGCGCGTTTGATTTTACAAGGTTCGCCACACTCATTGTGTCGCTTTAAGGGGTTTGTGAAATGAAATTCAACCGTTCTGCTATGGTCGCGATTACCACCGTGACCGCTGCGCTTGCCACGCCAGCAACAGCTGCCACCTTCGTTCTGGATTTTGGACCGTCTGCATGCGTGACAGCGTGTGCGAACGAAGATTTTTTCAGCCAGACTTACGGTGATCAATCCAATGTTGACGTGTCACACCGTGTGCTATCTGCTCCCGGAAATCCTGGCGTAGCGGCACCGCTGACGGCCGGTCTCCAGTATTGGGCCAATGAATACGGTAATCTTTCGGGTGTCGCCTGGGGCGGACTGAGCGCAACACAAGGTGTCGGCGAAATCACTTTTCGCATGACAGGTATTGGGTCAATCGCGCTTAATTCGCTGCAATATGCCGGGTTCCGCGGCAATGCGACAACCGCATTTCGCGTCTATGATCTCGCCTATAACCTGCTCTTTTCCAGCGGTAGTGTTGTTGCACCTGGACAGGGCAGCGCCACGCTGAACTTCCCCAATCTTACCAACAATTCAGGACTAATTCTGCAATTCGGCGCTGACGCGTACAACGGCGGCATCGACAATCTGACGTTTACGACGGGAAATGCGGTATCCGCCATTCCCGAAGCGGCAACTTGGGGCATGATGATCCTCGGTTTCGGTATCGTTGGTGTCGCAGCACGTCGTCGCCGGACAGCAGCGATTACAACAGCTACCGCGTAACTTGAATTGCGACGGTTGCGCCCATAGGCGTAGCCGTCGTGGTTTTATCTGCCCCAATCCTTTTCTTCGATTCCGGTGTCGGTGGCCTTTCGGTCGTCGCGCCCACACGAAAGCTGCTGCCGACCGCACCCCTCATATACGTAGCTGACAGTGCGGGCTTTCCCTATGGCACGAAAAGCGAGGCTGAAATCGCGGCGCGCGTGCCCGCGTTGCTCGGGCGCCTGGTTGAACGTTATCGCCCCCGGCTCGTCGTCATTGCCTGCAACACGGCGTCCACGATTGCACTTTCTGTCGTGCGGTCCGCCTTGGACGTGCCCGTTGTGGGGACAGTGCCGGCAATCAAGCCCGCTGCGCTCGCATCCAAAACCCGCGTCATCGGCGTTCTCGGCACGGATGCCACCGTGCGCCAGCCCTACGTCGACCGCTTGACTGCAGAGTTTGCAAGTGACTGCCAAGTCATCCGCCACGGCTCGGCGGAATTGGTGACGCTGGCCGAAGCAAAGTTGCGCGGCGAAGCCGTCAATCCCGATGCTGTCAAAGCTGCGATTGCGGGCATGTTTGCCGCCCCGCACGGTGAACGCATCGATACCGTCGTCCTTGCCTGCACCCATTTCCCGTTGCTCGAAACCGAACTCACCGCAGCCGCACCACACGCGGTGACTTTTGTCGACGGCAGCGCAGGGATTGCCCGGCGCATCGCATATCTGACCACAGGGCAGGGTTGGCCCACCGAAGCACCCCCGGGATTTGCGGTCTTCACGCGCCTCGATGCGGGCGTCCTCGCGCTCGCGCCGGCGCTTGCCGCGCGTGGCTTTGCCGAGATTGTTGCGCTCTGAGATGCGCCGCCTGGGGTCGGTTGCCTTGCTCGTTGTACTCGCCATACTCTGGCTCTTCCCCGACTGGTTCGGCCTGTCGAGCGGGCGCACCACCCGAACCGTCGATGGTGCCAGCATCATTATCCGCGACGGCGATACAATGACCATCGCCAAACAGGATTACCGCCTTCACGGCATTGATGCGCCGGAGTTCTCGCAACTCTGCAAGACAGCGGCGGGTGCCGATTGGCCCTGCGGCAAGCTCGCCCGCGCCGAACTGGTCGCGTTGATCAAGGGCCGCACGCTTGCCTGCGAAGAGCGAACGCGCGACAAATATAATCGCGTGGTTGCAACATGCATCGATGATCGGGGCGCCGACGTCGCACGGACAATGATCGAACGCGGCATGGCTGTCAGCTTCGGGGGCTTTGCGCAAGGGCCCTATGCGGCCGACGAAGCGGTCGCAAAAACATCGCGGCGCGGGCTGTGGCAGGGGCCTTTCGAGCCGCCGTCATCCTGGCGGACAAACCACCCGCGCACGCCCGTTGCGAAACGTTAGCAGTGGATTCATTTCTCAAGCCATATTATGGGGCTGGCGGATTTCGCCGCTTTTACCTCGGCAATGAGGATTCGTCTTGGATTACGACCGCATTTTTTCCGCTGCTATCGACCGGCTCCATGCTGAAGGCCGCTACCGCGTGTTTATCGACATCCTGCGGAATAAGGGCAGCTACCCCAACGCACGCTGTTTTGCGGGACATAACGGACCGAAGCCAATCACCGTCTGGTGCTCGAACGACTATCTCGCGATGGGCCAGCACCCCAAAGTTATCGCGGCGATGGAAGAAGCGCTCCATGATGTCGGCGCGGGCTCCGGCGGCACGCGCAACATCGGTGGCAACACGCATTATCATGTTGATCTTGAAGCCGAACTTGCCGACCTGCACAGCAAGGACGGCGCACTGCTATTTACCAGTGGCTATGTCTCGAACGAAGCGACGCTTGCCACACTCGGCAAAGTCCTGCCCGGATGCGTGATCTTTTCTGACGAACTCAACCATGCCAGCATGATCGCTGGCATCCGCAATTCAGGCTGCGAAAAGCGGGTTTGGCGGCACAATGATCTCGCCCACCTCGAAGACCTACTCGCTGCCGAGGATCCCGAAACGCCCAAGCTGATCGCCTTCGAAAGCGTCTATTCGATGGATGGCGATGTCGCAGACATTGCGGCGATCTGCGACCTTGCCGACAAGTATAATGCCCTGACTTATTGCGACGAAGTCCATGCTGTCGGCATGTATGGCGCGCGCGGCGGCGGGATTACCGAGCGCGATAGCGTTGCCGACCGCGTGACGATCATTGAAGGGACGCTTGGCAAGGCATTCGGCGTGATGGGCGGCTATATCGCAGCACGGCGCGACATCATTGATGTGATCCGCAGCTATGCGCCGGGGTTCATTTTCACGACAAGCCTTTCGCCAGTGCTCGTCGCCGGTGTCCTTGCCAGTGTGCGCCATTTGAAGGCCTCAAGCGAAGAACGCGACGCGCAACAAGCGGCGGCGGCAATGCTCAAGATGTTGTTCACCGATGCCGGACTTCCCGTCATGGCAACGACCACGCATATCGTGCCGCTGATGATCGGCGATCCGGTCAAGGCCAAGAAAATCAGTGACATCCTGCTTGCCGAATATGGCGTTTATGTGCAGCCCATCAACTACCCTACAGTCCCGCGCGGCACCGAACGCCTTCGCTTTACACCGGGTCCGGCGCACACAGCAGAAATGATGGTCGAGCTAACCGGCGCGCTTGTCGAGATTTTCGGTCGACTGGAACTGAGGATGGCTGCCTAGCTTGCGCGAGCGAGCAAGATCGTCAGCACACCCAATCCAAACGACAGAATCAGGCGCATCGTCAACCAACCCTTTGGCACCAGATGTTGCCGGTCCAACTGCCAGTCGACGAGTGGTGCAAGGAAAAGCCCCGCACCGACAATCATCAGCGACTGCGACGGTGACCCCGTCCGCGCGATCCACAACAGCCCCGCGCCAAAGGCAATAAGTGTCGGCAAAACTGCGGCCAAATACAGCCAGCGCGGTGCTGCTGGATTGACCGCAGCGATCCCCCACCAAAGGCCACCCAGAAAGCTGAAAATCAGCGCGGCATAGAGGAATGCGGCAAACTGCCCGAACGCCGCATGCGGTGGATGCAGCATAATCGCAGCTGCCATGATTTGAGGCAGTAACCCGGAAAGGCCGAGCAGGAATGCGAGTCGGGGGAGTTTGTGGTCCATGCCTCCTGCATTACCGCGAAAGCACTGCGCTCCAAGCATAACCACGATACAGCGGTGTAAACTGTACGTTCAGCCCCAGAGTCTGGATGAATTCGGGCAACATTGCGCGTGGTTCGACGTCGAAGCTGTCGAGCCATGCAAACAGGATACGTTTCAACACGCCTGGCCACCGTTCGAGTTGGCCGAAGTCGACGACATGCGCGCGTCCACCGGTCGCGTTGACGCCTTGCACCAATGCCGCTTTCCAGTCGGGAATCATCGACAGGGTATAGCTGAAGAAGACGCGGTCAACTTGGGCGTGACCAAACAAGGCGGCAGCGTCGAATTTGGTGGCATCGGCCTGTTTCAGGGTGATGCGGTCACTAAGCCCCGCACGGTCGATGCTCTTACGCGCGGTTTCCAGCATGGCTTCGGATATATCGATACCGAACAGCTGCGCCGTCGGATAGCGCCGCGCCACGAGAATAAGATTGCGACCCGTGCCGCAACCCACCTCGAGAACAGTCCCGCCCGCCGGCACGTCGAGTGTTGCAACAAGCTGGTCGCGCCCGAACAGGAAAAACTTGCGCGTCAGATCATAGATGTGCCGCTGATAGGCATAGATCGCATCCATCCGCGCCGCATTATTATCCGGCAAGATTTGCGTCTTTCAGGACATAGAGGTGAACGCCACCATATATCGACGACCGGTCACGCTGGGTATAATCAAGCGACTCTGCGGCGCGATAATCCCACTGGTCGAGGATCGCTTGCGGCACCCGCCCCGGCAGCAATGTCGGCGCCGCCGCGGTGCGGAAAACAACCCGCGCGCCGGGCCGCGCCGTCCGTGTGATCTGCGTCCACAAATCGGTCAGCTGTGCGTCCGTCATCCAGTCCTGCGCGTCGAGTAACAGATAGCGGTCGCGGCTTTTGGGCGGGCATTCGGACAGATGCGTTGTGAAATTAGCATGCAATATTTCAACGCGCCCGATCCGCGCGACCAGGTCGGCATAGTTTGCCTCCTGCAGATACGGCGGCAGTGATGCCCCTGCCCCTTGCGCGTATCCCCGGCCAAACGCCTGCTGTGCGAAATAATTATCTTTCACGTCAAAATCGCAAGCCAGCTTTTCAAGACGGCCGCGTAACACAGCGCCAATGCCGTCCGGGTCATCCGCCGCGAGCGCATCATATTGCGCCGGCGGTATGCCGAGCCCGAACAATGACGCTGGTTGATCGATCAGCCAGCGCACGAATTTCTTGTCGAAAATCGGCGCGAGCTTGGTTTCGAAAATCGCGCGCTGTTCCTCGACATTCTTCGCATCGAGCATATCTTTCAGATCGACGCGATAGAGTTTGGCAAGCAAATGCGCGGTGCCGATGAAATTGCCGAGCAGGCCGCGCTTGTAGATATTCTTTGCAAACCCGCCGATCCGCCGCCGCCCGATTATGTCGCGGCCTTCCCAATAATTGCGCGTCGTCTCGTCGAGAAAGGGGCGAATATGCACCTTATAGGCACGCAGATTTTCCTTCGCATCGGCCTGCGCAAAGAAACGATGGAAGCTGGCATAGTCGGGCAGGTGCCGGACCGCTGCGTGCTTCAGGCTGTTGAACGCAACGTGCGCGGTGTTGAGGTCAACGGCCGTCACAGCGGCGGGATTGGCGGTCAGATAGCTTAGTGCATTGCAGCCCCCGCTCGCGATTGTGACGATATGGCAGTCGGGCGTGATGGCCAGCGCTTCCATATCCACAACCGGGTCTTCCCAGATTTGAGCATAAACCAGTCCCTTGAACGCAAAAGTAAATGCCCGCTCAAGCAGGCCGGCTTTCGACAGTTTTTCATGCTGGTGGACCGCCGCTTTGACCGCGACATTGCGCGATCGATCAACTGCTGTTGCGGCCATGCATTATCCCCGGTTGCGACACTTTGGCTACATTGCGCAAATGACGGACGAGTTACAGCCCCAAGTCGAAATTATTGCAGCAATTTGTCGATCGCGGGACAAGTCGGCAGTGGCATTCGCGCCCCAGATTGCTAGAGGGACGACACACCGCCCGACTCGTCAGGAACCATCCGTTGAGCAGCCGACCCGATCCGCAGACAATCGCCATCGCGTCCGACCATGCCGGATTCGAGATGAAGGCCGCGCTGACGGACTGGATGCGGGCGCAAGGGCATGATGTTCGGGATCTGGGACCGAGCGATACAATGTCGGTTGATTATCCCGATTATGGCTATCGGCTTGCTGAGACGATTGCATCGGGCGGCGCGCAGTTTGGGGTCCTCGTTTGCGGATCGGGTATCGGCATATCGATCGCTGCCAATCGCCACCCCGCTGTGCGTTGTGCACAAGTGAGCGAAAATCTCTCGGCCCGCCTTGCCCGCTCGCATAACGACGCCAACGTCATTGCCTTTGGCGCGCGGCTTATCGGGCCGGATCAAGCGCGCGATTGCCTCTCATCCTTTCTATCAACGCCGTTTCTCGGCGACCGCCACAGCGTCCGCGTCGACAAACTCGGCCACCCGCATTTCGCAAAGGAACCCGCATGAGCACCAATCCCGCAACCTTGCATGACGTGCAGCCCGACGGTTTCTTCACGCGCGGCCTTGCCGAGAGCGATCCGCAGGTGTTTTCGGGCCTGACCCGCGAAATCGACCGCGAGCGGCATCAGATCGAACTGATTGCATCCGAAAATATTGTTTCGAAAGCAGTCCTCGAAGCGCAGGGCTCGGTCTTCACCAATAAATATGCCGAGGGCTATCCCGGCAAACGCTATTATCAGGGTTGTGCGCCTTCCGATGCAGTGGAGACGCTGGCCATCGAACGCGCGAAGCAATTGTTCAATTGCGGGTTCGCCAATGTGCAGCCACACTCGGGCGCGCAGGCGAATGGTGCCGTCATGCTGGCGCTGGTCAAGCCCGGCGACACTATTCTTGGCATGAGCCTCGATGCCGGTGGCCACCTTACGCACGGCGCGCGCGCCGCGATGTCGGGCAAATGGTTCAACGCTATACAATATGGTGTGAACGCCGACGATCATCTGATTGATTTTTCTCAGGTTGAAGCGCTGGCTATCGAACACAAGCCAAAGATCATCATCGCAGGCGGCAGCGCTTATCCGCGTCAGATTGATTTTGCGCGGTTCCGGGCCATTGCTGATACGGTCGGCGCGATCTTCTGGGTCGACATGGCGCATTTCGCGGGGCTTGTGGCAGCCGGCGTTCACCCCTCGCCCTTCCCCCATGCCCATGTTGCGACCACCACCACGCACAAGACATTGCGCGGACCGCGCGGCGGGATGATCCTGACCAACGAAGAAGCACTGGCCAAGAAGTTCAATTCAGCCGTGTTTCCGGGATCGCAAGGCGGACCGCTGATGCACGTCATCGCGGCAAAGGCGGTGGCATTCGGTGAAGCGCTTCAGCCCGATTTCAAGCTCTATTCACAAGCTGTGCTCGACAATGCCAAGGCGCTGGCGTCGCGACTCAATGAACGTGGCTGCAACCTCGTTTCGGGCGGGACCGACACGCATCTGGCGCTAGTCGATCTGACTCCGTTAGGCGTGACGGGCAGGGATGCCGACGAAGCCCTCGAGCGCGCGGCGATAACGTGCAACAAGAACGGTATTCCCAACGACCCGTTGCCGCCCGTGAA
>JANOZQ010000120.1:0-4732 GCA_031429555.1 Sphingomonas sp.
TCGCTCAGCACTTGCGTGCCGATGGGAACGCGAATGATCAGGTCGTCGCCGCCCGCGCCCGTCCGGTTCGATCCCGACCCGCCCTTGCCGCGTGGTGCGCGAAAATGCTGGGTATAGCGAAAATCGATCAGCGTATTGAGACCCGGCACAGCTTCGAAAACGATGTCGCCGCCCTTGCCACCGTTGCCGCCATCGGGGCCGCCATATTCGACGAACTTCTCGCGCCGGAACGCCACCGCGCCGGGGCCGCCCGCGCCGGAAGACAGATAGACTTTTGCTTGATCGAGAAAATGCATCGCGCGCTCTTAGCGTATCAGGCGGGCTTTGTCTCTTTGCTCTGCGGCATGGCCAAACGCAGGCCCGGCGCCGCCATAAGCTGTTTTAGCGCAATGTCGCGTGCTGCCGTCGCGGGCAGGCCAAGCGCATCGGCCATCGGCTTGCCGAGGAGTGCGTCGCCGAGTGCCATAAACACAAGCATCAGCGTATGTTCGGCAACCAGTTCGGCGTCGCCTTCGTCGGATAGTTCGTTCACGATCTTGTGAAGCGCGCTGAGGATCGGATCGAGCGCGTCCTTGTTTCCCGAAATGATCATCCATGTCGCGAGCGCGCCGGCGCCTTGCTTGTCGAAAGCGGCGAAGGTCCAATCGACGATCCCGCGCGGATCAGCCTCGCCACGCCGCGCTTTGACGACGGTATCGGCAATGCTGGCGCAAACTCGTGCCGCGAGCATTGCTGCGAGCGCCTTCTGCAAATCGAGCGCGGTGCCGAAATGGTGAAGCAGATTGGCATGCGTGCGCCCGACTTTGGCCGCTACGGCTTTCAGCGTTACCGCTTGCGGACCGTCGGCAAGCAGGATGTCATGCGCCGCCGAAAGCGCGGCAGCGCGGCTTTCATCTGGGGACAGGCGCTTTCGGTCATTATTGGGTTCACTGGACATAGGTTGTTGTTTTCTTTGGCTGCGACATCGCTCTTCTAGCACTGTTCATCGCATTATAACCAATGACTTGACAAGCAGTGCCGTCCCGGTGCGGGATTGCACCGCGATGATTGTGCCGACCCTGACCACTGACCGTCTGACCCTCCGCGCAATCGGGATGGAGGACTGGGAGGCCTATGCTGCGATGTGGGCCGATCCGCGCGTCACTGAATTCATTGGCGGCACGCCGCGCACGCGCGACGTGTCATGGCCGAAATTCGGGCAAGCCGTCGGGATGTGGCCCTTGTTCGGCTATGGCAACTGGGCCGTTGTTGATCAAACCGACGCGACATTCATGGGCGTATGCGGCTTTGCGCACTATGAACGCGGTATCGCTGAACTCGGCATGTTTCCCGAAGCAGGATGGGCATTTGCCGCCGAAAGCTGGGGCCGCGGGATCGCCAGTGAAGCGATCGGTGCCATCGTTGCATGGGCAGATGCCAACTTGATTGCCGAGACGCGCTGTCTGATCGACGATGCCAATCTCGCTTCGGTTAGAGTTGCGACTCGCAATGGCTATGTGCCGTGCGCGACGCTTCCCGATAAGCGCATTTTCCGGCGGACAGCGCCTTGGTGTTGCACCGGCGCATAGCCTCTGTTAATCGCGCGCCCCTGCCTATCTCAGGCCACAGAAAGTCCCATGTTCATATCCCCAGCCTATGCGCAAGCCGCCGGTGCCGCCCCCAGCAGCAGCACTGCCTTCATCGTCCAGATGGTGCCGTTGCTGCTCATCTTCGTGATTTTCTATTTCCTGATGATCCGCCCGCAGCAGACCGCAATGAAGAAACACAAAGAAAAGATTGCTGCCGTTAAAAAAGGTGACAGCGTTGTCACTGGCGGTGGCCTTGTCGGCAAAGTCACGCGCGTTGACGACGAACAGGTCGAGGTCGAAATCGCAACCGGCGTTAAGGTCAAGGCGATCAAGGGCACGTTGAGCGACGTGACGCCGCTGGGCAGCGCGAAACCGGCGAACGACTGACTTGATGCCGCTCGATTTCCCGCGCTGGCGCGTCTGGTCGGTTCTGATCACATTGGTGGTCGGACTGGCGTTTGCCGTGCCCAATTTCTTTCCGAAAGCCGTCGTCGATCGCTGGCCGTCTTTCGTGCCGAGCGCGCGCTTCAACTATGGCCTTGATCTTCAGGGCGGCAGCCATTTGCTCCTCGAAGCCGAAACGTCCGACGTTGCCAAGCAAAAAGTCGAGACGATGGAAGAAGTGCTGCGCACCGAATTCCGTCGCGCCAAACCGCGCATCGAGATCGGCGATATGTCGACCACGAACGGCGCACTCAGCTTTTTTGTGCGCGACGTTTCGCAGCTGGATGCTGCGGTTGAAATCGCACGGCGGCAGAGTAATCCGGTCGGCATCGGCGGGCAGCGTGACTGGAATGTCGCGGTTGTTGATTCGACGCGGTTGGTTCTGACGCCGACCAAAGCGGGGCTGGACAAAGCCATCGACGACGCACTCGACACGGCGCGCGAAGTCGTTGCCAAACGCATCGACCCGAACGGGACAAGCGAAGTCACGGTGATCCGCCAGGGATCGAACCGCATTTTGGTGCAGGTTCCCGGACTTCAGGATCCCGAAGGGCTGAAAACGCTGCTCGGCAAGACTGCGAAACTCGAATTCAAACTGGTCGATCTGACCGCCGATCCGGCCCAAGTCGCGCAGGGCCGCGCCCCACCGGGCAGCCAGATTCTCCCTTATCCCGACAATCCTGGCGGCGGGCCGACGATTGCGGTGTTGCGCCGGGTGATGGTGTCCGGTGACGAACTGATCGATGCGCAACCGGGCAATGACCAGCAATCGAACGCCGCCATCGTGAATATCCGTTTTGACGGGCAGGGCGGCCGCAAGTTCGCGAGGGCCACGCAGGAAAACACCGGCAAGCCATTCGCCATGATTCTCGACGGCGTCGTTCTGTCGGCGCCCAATATCAACGAGCCGATCCTTGGCGGGCAGGCCCAGATTTCTGGCAATTTCACGACCGAAAGCGCGACCCAGCTGGCTATTTCGCTACGCTCGGGCAAATTGCCGGTCGCGCTGAAAGTGGTTGAGGAGCGCACTGTCGGCCCTGATCTCGGTGCCGATTCAATCAAAAAGGGTGTGCTGGCCGGAATCGTGGCGACCATCGCGCTGGTCGCGTTCATGATCCTGACCTATTTCCGCTTCGGCATTTATACCGCGATTGCCCTGGTGGTGAACGCGCTGCTGATCCTTGGCGTGATGTCGATTTTCAATGCAACGCTGACACTGCCGGGGATTGCCGGTTTCGTCCTGACGGTGGGTGCGGCGGTCGATGCGAACGTGCTGATTTTCGAGCGCATCCGCGAAGAAGTCCGGCGCGGTCGGGTGACGCTGGCAGCGGTCGAATTCGGCTTCAAGGAAGCCAGCCGTGCAATTTTCGATGCCAACATCACCAACGTCATTTCCGCCGCAATCATGTTCTATTTCGGCAGCGGCCCGATCCGCGGCTTTGCGGTGGTGCTGACAATCGGCATCATCACATCGGTCTTTACTGGTGTGACGCTGACGCGGCTGATGGTCGCCGATTACCTACGGCGGGTTCGCCCCAAAGAACTGGTGATATAAATGCGCCCGCTGAAACTCGTTCCCGACAATACCAATGTCCATTTTCTCAAATGGCGCTTTTGGGCGATGGGCATTTCGCTCGCGCTCATCGCGGCGTCGATTGCACTGGTTGCGGTCCGCGGGTTCAATTTCGGTGTCGATTTCGTCGGCGGGCAGATGGTTCGCGTATCCTTTGCCGAGGCCGCGAATATCGACGAACTGCGCACGCGCGTCGGCGCACTCGGCTTTGGCGAAGCCTCGATCCAGGAGTTCGGCAAACCGACCGAAGTGCAGATTCGTCTGCCGTTACCCCCCGGCGACGAAGCGGCTGCAAGCGCGGCTGCATCGAAAGTGACGGGCGCGATCAAAGCAGCGTATCCGGGCGCAAAGATCGCCGCCGTTGAAACCGTATCGGGCAAAGTGTCGGAGGAATTGCTCTACACCGGTCTGATCAGCCTGCTGCTCGCGATGGCGGGCATTTCGCTCTACATCTGGTTCCGCTTCGAATGGCAATTCGGGGTCGGTGCGTTGTTTGCGCTTGTCCACGATGTCGCACTGACGCTCGGTTTCTTTGCATTGACGCAGTTGCAGTTCGACCTGAACGTTGTTGCGGCCATCCTGACGATCATCGGCTATTCGCTAAACGATACGATCATCGTTTATGACCGCATCCGCGAAAACCTGCGCAAATATCGCAAGATGGACATTGTCGCGCTGCTCGATCTGTCGGTCAACGAAACGCTGTCGCGGACGATCGTCACGTCGCTGTCGCTGATTCTCACGCTGACGATTTTGCTCGTCATGGGCCCCGATGTGATTTTCGGGTTTACTGCGGCGATGTTGCTCGGGATTTTCGTCGGCACTTTCTCGTCGATCTATGTCGGTGCGCCGATCCTCATCTGGCTCAAGGTAACGTCTGACAGCTTTCTCGAAAAAGGGGCGGTCCGCGCCGGTGCCAATGGCGATGCCGAGCGCGTCACGCTGCGCGACAAATAATGCCGACGCTCGAGCGCAATGACCGCGCGGATGGTCCGGCGGTCACGGGCTTTGCAGGTCCGTTGATCAAAGTCGATGGCGTTGCGCGCAGCGGTGGGGTGATCCTGACACCCGAAGCCGCCTTCGACTGGGATGGGGACGATTTTGAAGCAGCAGTTACAGAACCATTGCCCGAGTTCATCCTGCTCGG
>JANOZQ010000121.1:0-1620 GCA_031429555.1 Sphingomonas sp.
CGACAATCGCGTTGAAATTTGCACCGTCGCAGTAAACGAAACCTCCCGCCGCATGGACGGCATCTGAAATCTCTTTGAGATCGCTCTCAAACAGACCGCAGGTATTCGGGTTGGTAATCATCACCGCCGCAACATCGGGACCAAGTCGTGCCTTCAACGCCTCGGTATCGATCCGACCACTTGGTGCCGGAATATCCTCGACGCGGTATCCGGCAAAGGCTGCCGTCGCTGGATTTGTGCCGTGCGCACTCTCTGGAACAAGAACAACCTGCCGCGCATCGCCACGCGCTTCGAGTGCCGCCCGAATCGCAAGAATACCACATAACTCGCCGTGCGCGCCCGCCTTGGGCGACATCGCAACCGCAGGCATTCCCGTCAGCGTCTTCAACCAATGCGCAAGCTGGTCGATCAGCTCGAGTGCGCCTTGAACCGTATCGATCGGCTGCAACGGGTGAATGTCGGCAAACCCCGGCAACCGAGCCATTTTCTCGTTCAGGCGCGGATTGTGCTTCATCGTGCAGCTGCCCAGCGGGAAGAACCCAAGGTCGATCCCGTAATTCTGACGGCTGAGCCGCGTGTAATGCCGCACGGTTTCGGGCTCCGACAGGCCCGCCAGTCCAATTGGGCGGTTGCGCGCTAGTGACCCAAGCCGCGATGGTGCCGCCAAGGGTGCCGCTAAATCGACACCTGTCGTTGCCCTATCACCGATTTCGAAGATCAGCGCTTCTTCGAGCATCAACGCGCGGTTGCCGGTTGTGGTCCTTGCCGCTCCAGTCTCACCGCTCCCCATTTCGGGTCGCCATCCGCTTGCATTCACATTGCTCATGCCAATGTCTCCTCAAGCGCCGTCGCCAGCGCTTCGATGTCTTCAACTGTTGTTGTTTCAGTCACCGCGACGACAAGGCCGTTCTCAAGCGCTGCCACGCCCGGAAACAGTCGTCCGAGCGAAACGCCACCCAGCACACCCTTTTCGGCAAGCGTCCGGACGATTGGCCGCGCTTCCTTCGACAGTTTCAACGTGAACTCATTGAAAAAGCTGCCGTTGACGACGTCGATACCGGCCACTTTCGCCAAACGATCTGCCGCATGGCTCGCCAAACTGTGGTTTAGCTCTGCCAGATCACGCAAACCGCGCTCACCGAGCAATGTCAGGTGAACACTGAATGCCAGTGCGCAAAGTCCTGAATTGGTGCAAATATTGGACGTCGCTTTTTCGCGCCGGATATGTTGCTCGCGAGTCGACAACGTCAGTACAAATCCGCGCTTGCCCTCCGCATCCACCGTCTCACCGCACAGCCGACCTGGCATCTGGCGGACATATTTGTCCTTGCACGCGAACAGCCCGACATAGGGTCCGCCAAACTGTAACCCCACGCCCAGCGACTGCCCTTCGCCGACAACAATGTCCGCACCCATTTCACCCGGTGATTTAATCGCACCCAATGCAACCGGCTCGGTCACGACTGCAATAAGCAGCGCGCCATGCTCATGCGCCTTGGCTGCCAGAGCAGACAAATCGTCAATCCGCCCGAGAATATCGGGATACTGCACCACAACGCACGATGTCTCCGCGTCGATGCCGCCGAGTAGTCCGGCAAAATCAGTCTCAGCGGTCAACTT
>JANOZQ010000122.1:0-3130 GCA_031429555.1 Sphingomonas sp.
CGCGCGGACGGGTGTTGCGACAATCGTCGGCACGCCACCGCTGCCGACGATTTCGGGCGTGGGGCTTGATTTCAATCCGACAGTCGACCGCCTCCGCATCGTGACTCAAGTTGGCCAGAATATTCGCGCCAACCCCGACACCGGCGCGCTTGCCGCAACCGATGGTGCACTCGCTTATGCCGCGACGGACATAAACGCAGGCGCGATACCGACCGTGGCAGCGGCGGCGTATACGAACAATGTCGCCGGTGCGACAACGACGACACTTTACGTGCTCGATACGCGCGGGGCGCTGGCCCCTGCACGTCTGGCGACACAGGGCAACGCAACGGTATCGCCGAACAGCGGACAGCTCTTCACGGTCGGTTCGACCGGCATTACGTCGCTTGGTGTTGCGGGTTTTGACATCGGGTCGACCGGCCAGTCTTTTGCAACCTTTACCGATCCGGTGACGCGCGTGACATCGCTTTACACGATCAACCTGACGACGGGAGCAGCGACACTGGTTGGTGCGCTGGCGGGTAACACAAGCTACGAAGGGCTGGCCGTCGCGCTGGCCTCGTTCGGATCAATGGCAACCACCGCCAATCAGGCGGCAGTGGGCAGCGCGCTTGATGGCTTCACCGGCACGCCGACCGGGGCAACATTGGCTTTGCTCAATGCAATCGACAGCGTTGCAGGAACGCCAGGCGCACAATCGGCGGCGCTCGTTGCCCTGTCGCCCGCAGCCTATTCGAACGTCGGTGAAATATCGCTGAATGCCGTCGAAATTTCGGAAACCAATGTGCTCCGCTATGCGCGCGATTTGCGCGGCAATGCAACGATGCCCGATGGATCCACGGCAACACTCGATGATGCCGGACGGGTCGGCGCCTGGCTGCTCGGCGGTGCCCGCTTTGGCACTTATGATGCTGCAATCGACAGGCCCGAAGCACGCACGGGCGAAGTCCATGTCCTCGGCGGTCTCGATTACCGATTTGCACCGGCAATCGCGCTGGGCGTGTTCGGCGGATACAGCGATACCGATGCGCGACTGACACCCAATAGTCAGCAAAGCAAATTGAAGAGCCTTTTCATTGGTGGATACGGCACGGCAAATGTCGGTTCGTTCTACGTCGATGCGTGGGGCAGCTACACCGATCTCGACTGGGACCTTCGCCGCTCGGTAACGATCGGCACGTTTGCCGAACAGAACAGCGCATCGACCAAAGGCCGGATCTGGGCAGCAGGTGCCTCCACGGGGTTGAGCTTTGATCTCGGTGGCTTCGAAGTCGAGCCCTTTGCAGCGGTCCGTTACGCCGACATCCGCATTGACGGCTTCACCGAGACTGGTGGGACAGCGACGGCGCTGACCGTGGGCAACCTTGATCGTGAATCGCTTCGGTCGAACGCAGGTTTGCGCATCGGTGCCGATTTTGCGGTCGGCAGCGCTACCGTTCGTCCGCAGCTGCATGGCAGCTGGTATCATGAATTCCGCGACCGGACGCAGACGATCAACACAAGCTTTACGAACACCGGATTGTCGACGGCGACTTTCGGGTTCGATGCAACCCGCCTAGACGACGATTATTATGGCGCTGGCGCGACGATCAACGTCGCAGGCACCGGACCGCTGTCGATGGTTGCGGATTATAACGTCCAGTTCGACAAGGATCGTCAGCTTCACGCCTTCACCGTCGGCGCACGCCTTGCCTTTTAACCTGCCAGCCCAAGCCGTGACGTCGGGCGTGAGTAGCACGTGAGCACGCTATGCGATCCTGCGCCATCTCTGCGAGAGCAGCGGGTGCGCGCCGGACCGCTGGGTGTTACAATCACTGTTCACCTCGGCATGGTGGCATTGCTGTTGGTGCCAGCTACAGAGAAGCCGCGCCCGGTGCCCCAGACTTTGGCGGTGTTCGACATTTCGGCGGTCGCGGCGCCCGCGCCGCCTAAAGTCGCGCAGCCCGAGCCGGTTCTTCCGACACCGCTCGAGCCAATCATTGTGCCGCCGCCGGTCGTCCCGCTGCCGTCACCCAACGAAACGGTTGTTGCGCTTCTCGATCAGGCCGATGCGGCTGCCGCGGGTGGGGCGTGCGACCTGACCGAGCCCGTGCGGGCCGCGTTGCAGGCAAACCTCGATGTGGTGGCTTCGCTTCCCGATATTCCGCGCGACAGGCTGTCGGTCGCGAATGCCATCATGATCTGGAAGACGGCATGGCTCGCCGACGACAGTGCGCTTGACTCGACGGCGGTCGCCATGATCCGCGATGTCGTGGCGGGCACGATTGCCGCCGCAACGCCCGAATGCCGTTTGCAGCCCCAAGTCGGACCACGGCTGCTTTTGCTCTCCGGAACCGGTGACACTGTCGTGCTCGCGGTTGGGTCGGGCGAATGGCGCTGGCAGGATTTGCTTGAAACCGCGCGACCCGAATGGCGCGCGGACGAGCTTATCGACGGCCAACAAACCGGAACCAAATTAGCGAGCGTGGATCGTGCATCCATTGCTGGCCGATGAACGTAATTTCTTTCGAACGCGGCAACGCTCGTCGCCCCCGGAGAATAATCTCGAAGAGCGAACAGGAGAATGACAATGTCGATTTTGAGTAAACTTGCATTGACGACCGCAACGGGTGTGCTGTGCATGTCGATGCCCGCCATGGCATCGAGTCACCGCGAAGCGCCGAATATCACCAAGCAGCCCAAGGTCGACAATACGGATGTCTATGCATTCCGCAGCTATGAGCCCGGTCGGCAGGATTATGTCACTTTGATCGCGAATTTCCAACCTGGCGAAAACCCCGGCGACGGTCCAAACTATTATTCGATGGACCCCGACGCGCTGTATGAAATCCATATCGACAGCAATGGCGACGCCAAAGAAGATGTTACTTACCAGTTCAAATTCAGCAATACGCTTGTGAACGGCACGGGCGTTACGTTGAACGTCGGCGGCAAGACGTTGCCTATCGCACTGCGTCATGTCGGTCCCGTTGCGACAGGTGAAGACGCCAATCTGGGCGAACGTGAAACCTACACATTGACGGCCATTACCGGCGACCGTCGCAGCGGCACACGCTCGACCGTGACCAATGCTGCTGGCGGTGGCTCCACATTCACCAAACCGTTCGACAACGCCGGCAACAAGTCGATC
>JANOZQ010000123.1:0-2192 GCA_031429555.1 Sphingomonas sp.
GACAATTTCAGTTAGAAAGAATTGCAAATACTGGGCCACCGTCCACACCGGACGCGCTTCGGGCGGGAGGCCGAAAACAGTGGTGTTGATGTGGAACAGATGCCCGGTTTCAACAAACGTCACGATGAACGGCAGCAACCCAACTGCGACTCCGGCGGCATAAAGACCAGTTTCGGGTCGCAGGATCGCGGGGCGGCCACCAATCATCAGCTTTGCACCAACGACATACGCGAGCGCCACAAGCGCCGTCAGCTTTGTCCAGCCAGCAAGCGCAAGCCCCCCGGCGATCAGGAGAGCCGCATAGGGCGCGCCAGTCAGTCCGGCGAACACAGCGGCCGCAGCAACCAGCGCCAGATTGTCGTTGTTGACCATGCCGCCGACAAGCGCGGTCTTGGGGAAGCTGAGGACAAGGAGTGCAAAAACGATGCGTTCCAGCCGGGCACGCAAGATGCGACATCCGGCCGCGATAACGGCGATCATTGCCGCCACGGTCAAAACGACGTTGGCGAGCCGTGTGAGCATCACGTCGTGCCCGAATTGCAGCAATGGTGCCAGACCGAGATAATAAAGCGCCGGGTGATTCAGGTAATTGGTGTCGGTAGTCCATAGTGCCGGATCGGTTTTCATGACGAGGCGGTAGCGGCTGGTATCGGCAAAGAGATCGGGATTTTCGAACTGGCTGCGAACCGCCGAAAACTGGGCTAGTTCATCAAACGGCGACGGGAAGGGATAACGCGTCGCAACGAGTATCAATATGCCGGTAAAGACAATCAGAATAATCCCGATTTCCCGCCACGCGGTTCTGAAATCAAGGTTTTTCATCGCCTAGTCCGCTAGCCGATCTGCTTTAAATTGTGGTTAAAGCAGCCTTAGCGGGCGGGCCAACGGTTAGGGCGTTGTCGTCGGCCCATTCCAGTTATCGCCATCCTGCACTTCGGTGCGACCCGTTGAGCGGTTGTAGGCACACAACAGCCGCTTCATCCGTCCACGATTGTCGGTTCCGCGGATCTGGCGGATTTCGACGCCGATCACATCCGAAAAACTGATTTTCTTGGCGAGCAACTGGGGACGCGCCAGCCCCGACATGGCAATGCAGGCGCGGTTTGCGCGCGTGTTCATCTTTTCGAACTCGCCCGGTGCCGAGGCATGGGCGGCGGGGATCATGATGAGTGCCGCCAGCAATGTTGTCGTCGTCCTAAACATAACAAATCCTCCCTAGATTTTGCCACAATCGGTTCGTGCCGGTTTCCCCGCAAAGCGCGCATCGACCCAGTCGAGCGTCTGTGTCGTCGTGTCACGCGCGCTGGTTTCATGCCCCTGTCCGGTAATGCTTATAAAGCGGACACGCGCACCGCTGCGGCACAGCTTTCGTGTGAAATCGAGCGTAACAGCGGGGCCGACGATCACATCCTTGGGGTTCTGCGCGATCAGAAACGGCACGCCATAATCGCGGGCGGCAGGGCTGTTCTGTCGTGAAATCCGCGCCCACGGCTGGATTTTGCCAAGGTCGACATTCTTGAGGTCGCGGCGAAGCACGAGCACACCGAGCATCGTGCCGAGCTTTGGCTTTTTACCAAGGACGATGCAGTTATTCTGCGCGAGCCGCGTGATGACGCCCTGTGTTGATCGATTGCCAAGCGTCGAAAGCGGTGCATTGAAATGTTGCGACCAGCTATACGCCGTAAACGCCGTCAGAAAGGCGCGGACCGAGGGATCGCTGCCCGCGCGCAGGTTTTCGACGAGATCGGTCGGCGGTGCTGCTGCGGCCACACCGACAAGCTGAAGATCGGGAGCGTATTTGCGTGCCAGCTGGCCCGTCCACAACGCCGCATGCCCGCCCTGCGATTCACCCCAGACGGCAAAGCTGCTGCCCGATGCCGCGCCCGGGATTGATCGTGCGGCGCGTACCGCGTCAAGAACCGAATGGGCAGCGCTGGCGCCCACCAGATAGGGATGCGGCATGTTACTGCCGAGGCCCGGATAATCGGGCGCGACGTATACATATCCCCGTCTAATTGCTTCGGTAACGCCCGGTGTCACCGCGAAAAAACCAGTTGCGGATGAAGGGGCACATTTTTCGGCAACACCGGACGTGCCGTGCGTCCATGCAATCACTTGCCGCGGCCGCGCGGGCATTGCTTCGCGCGGGGCGACGACCATCCCGGTCACTTCGATTTCGGCGCCACGGTCGC
>JANOZQ010000124.1:0-5214 GCA_031429555.1 Sphingomonas sp.
AGCGAGGGCGGCCAGTATCGTTGATTTTAGAATCGCGTAATCGGCGTCGTTAGCGAAACTATGCGATGCTGAATCAAAGCTCAAAACTGGAATGGCGGCGCGATAACGATCAAATAGGCCGCTGTCCCATTGTGCTTTGAACGCCACAGCGGTGCCATCGCGTTCGGCGATGAGAATGGTCGTGGGAACCGCGAATGATGCGAGCTGGTTTGCGACGCGCGCTGCTAATGATGATGGTTCATCGCGTTGGGCAGCGGTTTTGAGACTCCTGAACATCTTGCCAAGATTGACGGCACCCTTGAAAAGTCCTGCCCATGCGCGCGGATCGCGCAAGCGCCGGGCGTAATAGGCGCGCGCCGTGGCAGGAGCGGGAGCTTCGGTTGTCGCCTCGACCAGCCAGGGATTCGCCAGAACCAGTGCATCGACAGCAAGCGGTTGATGCAGCCAAAGCGCCGTGGCGGCATCGCAGTTTCCGAAAGCAACGATGCGCTTAACGGTCGGACATTCGGTTTGAAAGGCTGAAATCGCGGCCTGTATGTCTGGGCCGCTCGATTCAAACCCGCCATTTTCGCCTTCGCTGTCGCCGATCCCGCGCCGGTCGAAGCGGAAAACAGGATGATCATAACTGGCAATGTCTTTCGCAAGCTGCGCCATGCCGCGATGGGCACCGATGCGGATTTCGTTGCCGCCCGATACGATAAGAAGGCCCGTCTCCGCTGACCCTTCGTCAAGTGTCCCGATAAGCATTGCAGTTTCACATCTAAATTCAATTATGCGCCGCATAACATTGTCCATGCTGCAATATCGTCGGCAATTTCCCGTGCGAAGTCGGGATCGTCACCCGGTTCAGCCGCTCGCCACAGTTTCGGGCCTTCGACACGTGTCACATGGGCTCCCTCGACAGGCGCGGCGTCATGCAGCGCCGCGTAGAGACCGGGGTTGAGAAAATTGCCAGCCAGACGGGTCGGTGCGGTTCTTGCCCGCTGATCGAGTTCGCTTGCGGCAATGCCTTCGGAAAAGGCCGTTGCGCGCACCATGTCCCGCAACAGTCGCTCACCGCTTTCGGGCGCCAGTCGCCAGCGGCCTTTAATGGGGCCGTCGAGCAGCGCGCCACCACGAATGGCGATCGATCCGGAGATATTTGGCGCAAGCGCAGTCACAGCGTCGTACCAATCCCCCAAAATCACGTTGCTTGTGCCGATCCCGCTTTCGCCTGTGCCCGGTAAATCAGGAAGGATCGTCGCGATCCCGCGTCCCGCCAACAACCTCATGACTGACACAGTGAAGCGGCGCATCCGGTTCGCTTCCTCAAACAGTGCCGGGAGGATTAGAAGTGTGACCGACGAACCGGCACCGTGGCGAAGCAGCATCTCTGTGCCGCCGCGCCAGCGGTAGGTTTCGGTCATTTTCTGACTTTACGAATGGCGTAATCCGTTAGGCTGCCGAAGGTCGCGAGAAGATCGCCGTCAACGTCGTCGTCATCGATAATGATGCCGAGGCGGTCTTCCATTTCGGTTAGTAGACCCGCGACCGCCATCGAATCCAGTTCGGGCAGGGCACCGAAAAGGGGTGTATCCGCGTGAAAGGCATCCGCGCGTGCAGCATCGATGAACAAAACGTCGCGCAAAACTCCGCGGACGACATCGGAAACGGCTTCGGCGTTTATCATCGCGGCGCGGTTAGCGATTGCCGTTGCGCCCGACAAGCGCTGATAGCCCCGCCTTGGCCGCGCCCCAAAG
The DNA here is from genome assembly GCA_031429555.1 of Sphingomonas sp. GTDB lineage: Bacteria > Pseudomonadota > Alphaproteobacteria > Sphingomonadales > Sphingomonadaceae > Sphingomonas_O. The sequence continues at coordinate 1,740 of JANOZQ010000124.1, forward strand.
TCCCGAAGGGCGGCGCGGGTTGAACAGGCTGACCGTGTAGAGCGGCTTGCGGCTGTCCATCCAGTCGCTTTTGTAGCGATCGTCGCCGGTGCCGAAGTCGACGAGTGACACGTTATCATGCGTGATCACATGGTCGAAAAGTGCTGCGGTCAGGATTGACCCCGGGGATTGTTCCTTCGCCGTTTCAAGATGCGCAAGCTTGTGGATGATGGCATGGCCGTTTTCGACAGTCCAAAGCTGTGCTGCGACAGCTTCGCCTTCGATTGTGGCGAGACCCATTCGTAGCGTTCCGGCCGCGCTTTCGGTCAGGGCCATGTCGCGCAGAAATTCGTTCGATCCCTCTTCAGGTTTCCAGCTTGCGGCATAGATGGATTCATAGGATGCCCAGGCTTTGCCATCGAAGCTGTTGAATATGCTGGTCTCGACGCCAAACTTCGCGGCCTTGCGCTTGACGGTCGAACGCAACTCGCCGGGTCGCTGCGCCCAGTAATCCCCGAAACGCACATTTTCGGTGGCGATGGTCCAGTTTACAGTTGTCTCGCGCGTGGTTGCGACCCAGCGCGCCCGGTCAAAGGCGCGACTAATCAGGGCTGCATCGGCTTCGGGCATCGGCGCGAGTGTGATGCTCGACAAGCGTTTACCGAGGCGACGGGCACTCGCAAGCAGCAAAGCAAATTTCGTTGCTTCGCTCGGGTTGCCTGTAAAGATGGGTTGAAAGGAAAGCGTGTACCAGCTTGCAAGCGCGTTGGCGTGACCAGCGCGCTCGATCAGGAACAGCCAACAATCCGATCCCTCGGCGCGGGCGCGGACGATGAGCGGCTGACCCGAGGGTGCGGCGTACGCATAGGTGCGGCGAAACCAGTCAATGCGGTTGAACAGCGAACGCTGTGCCGCGCGGTCGAGTTCGCCACGGGCGCTGGCCGCCGCCTCATCGAGGTTACGAAATATTTCACCCTTTACCCACAAAGCGTTACGTTCCCGACTGGCCGCGACATCGCGGTAAACCTATAGGAGCGTGCGTGAGCCGACCAGACCCGACACCGCGCCCCATCGACCACTTGCTGCTCGACGGGGACGCTGATGCACCGGCTTTGGTTACCAAGTCGGTAACATTGACCTATGCTGCGGCAGAAAAAGCGGTTGGTGCCTTGGCGGCTTCACTGAAGGCGCGGGGTTTTGCGCAGGGCGCCCGGGTGGCGACATGGCTTCCCAAAACTGTCGAGGCTTGCCTGATGCCATTGGCAGCAGCGCGGGCGGGCCTTGTCCATATTCCGGTCAATCCCGTGCTGCGGCGGGCGCAGGTCGGGCATATTCTGAACGACAGCGGTGCTTCCTTGTTGCTTACGAGCCCCGGGCGGGCGGCGACATTGTTGCTGACGGATGTGCCGCAGGGATGCGCGATTTGGCTGGAAGATGATGCTGTCATAGCGCGGAATGGTACCCATGCATTGCCACCATCGCATGCGCACCCTGATACGCTGGTGGCCATTCTCTATACGTCGGGTTCGACCGGACGTCCCAAAGGTGTGATGCTCAGTCACGCCAATCTGTGGCTGGGTGCAGTCAGTGTGGCGCATTTTCTTGGGCTGGGTAGCGATGACCGGACATTGGCTGTGCTCCCGCTGGGCTTTGATTATGGGCAGAACCAGTTGTTTTCGACCTGGAAAGCAGGGGGCTGCGTGGTGCCGTTCGACTATCTGGTGCCGCGGGATGTTGTGAAAGCGGTGGCGCGACATGAAATTACGACGCTGGCTGCCGTGCCGCCCTTGTGGTTGCAGCTTGCCGAATGTGACTGGGGTGATTCCGGTTCAAGCATCCGTCGCGTGACAAATTCGGGTGGCGCTTTGACCCCCGCTTTGATCGACCGGATGCACAAACCGTTTCCGAATGCTGATATCTATCCCATGTATGGTCTGACCGAGGCATTTCGGTCGACGTACCTGGCACCGTCGCTGGTGGCGGAGCATCCCACGTCAATGGGGAGAGCTATTCCGTTTGCCGAGATCATGGTGATTGATGCAGACGGGCAGGACAGTGATCTAGGCGAACTGGTCCATACAGGGCCACTTGTCGCCCAGGGGTATTGGCGCGATGCCGAAAGAACGGCAGCACGGTTCAAGCCTGCGCCTGCTGGATCGAGTTACGGCGGGCTGGCTGTGTGGTCGGGCGATACTGTCCGTCGCGATGACGACGGGCTGCTCTACTTCGTGGGGCGCGAGGACGAAATGATCAAATCATCGGGTCACAGGGTCAGTCCGCTTGAAATCGAGGAAGCGGCTTTGGCTAGCGGTTTTGTCGTGGAGGCTGTCGCGCATGGCGTATCGGATGATCGTTTGGGTCAGGCAATTCGTATTGTGGTGCGCGGTGACGGCGATGAGGCGGGTTTGCGTGCCTATCTGAAATCCGAACTGCCCAGCCATATGCAGCCGCGCATGATCGACTGGCGCGCGGCAATGCCGATGAACGCCAATGGCAAGATCGACCGCGCGGCGCTGAAAGCCGAAGTGGCGTCATGAAACCGCACGGCAGCATTCCCCACTGGTTTGACTGCGCGCGGATGGCTGCGGCCTGTGCGGCGACCGACGCGACACCGGCATTCGTTTATGACCTGGGCATCGTGCGCGACAAAGTGGCTGCGCTGCGTGCCGCTTTGCCAGCTGGTGTCGGGATCCATTATGCAATGAAAGCCAATCCGCTGCCCGAAATGGTGGCCGCGATTGTTCCGATGGTTGATGGCATAGACATCGCGTCGGGCGGTGAACTTGTCGTCGCGCGCGGTGCGGGGGCGTCGCACATATCGTTTGCGGGGCCGGGCAAACGCGATGTCGAAATCGAGGCAGCTCTTGTTGCTCAGATCACAATCAACCTTGAATCGGACGGCGAGGCATCGCGAGCATTGGCAATTGCGGACCGTTTGGGTGCCGTCCCGAAACTGGCCGTGCGGGTTAACCCCGACTTCGCGCTAAAAGGGTCGGGGATGAAAATGGGCGGCGGTGCGGCAGCGTTCGGCGTTGACGCCGACCATGTTGCGCCGCTGGTCCGCCGATTGATCGATGCAGGCGTGGATTGGCGCGGGTTCCATATATTTGCGGGCAGTCAAGCACTTGATAGCGAGGCGATTGCCGACGCACAGGCAGCAACAGTAGCGCTGGCAAGTCATCTAGCGGCCGAGGTTGGGGCAGAACCGCCGCTGGTCAACATTGGTGGCGGCTTCGGCATTCCCTATTTTTCGAACGAGACGCCGGTCGATCTGGACTTGATCGGCGGGCGACTTGGCGATGTGCTCGACAAGCGGTCTGCAAGTCTTTCGGGTAGCCAATTTGCGGTCGAGCTGGGGCGCTGGCTGGTCGGTGAATGTGGCGTTTATTTGACGCGCGTGATTGATCGCAAGGAAAGCCGGGGCGAGACGTTCCTCGTCACAGACGGTGGCCTGCATCACCAATTGGCGGCAAGCGGGAATTTCGGGACCGTGGTT
>JANOZQ010000125.1:0-6874 GCA_031429555.1 Sphingomonas sp.
GGCATCGCGCAGCACAATGTCATGGTCGAACGCATGGCCGATTCGCACGAATTTGCCACTGTGGAGCCGATGCTCAGCCCCTTTCGAACGGCCCGCAATCACCCGCAATATCATGTTGCCGATCATCAGCGGCGGTGGAAAAGGTGCGTTCATCGCGATCCTCCCGGCTTGATACGGCGTCCAGCAGCAAGCGCGTTCAGCCGGTCAAGCGGGATGATGCGCGACGCCGCATCCGCTGCCTGAGCATTCGGACTTTGCGACAGGATGCGGGCCGTGATCAGGAATAGACGTTCGAAATGCGATCCACCCTTGCTGCGCTTCCGCGCGAGCTGGCCTATAACAGGGATATCGCCCAAGACGGGCACCTTCGATTTATAGTCATATTCGGTGTCGATAGTCATGCCGCCGATCAGCAGGCTCTCGCCTTGCTTGACGACAGCATTGGTATTGATGCTTGATTGCTTGACCGCCGGTATTCCGTCCACGATCAGCCCGCTCGGCGATCCGTCGACAATATCGATGGCCAACCGCGTGCGGAGTTCGCCGCCGTCATAAAGCACCGACGGATTGACGCGCATAATCAGGCCGGCGGTTATCGGGAACAGGTCCACCTGCCGGTCGCCCGCGACGCGAGCATAATAGGTCACCTGATTGTTGAACACGACGGGTATATTGTTGAGCGTACTCATCCGCGGCCTGGAAACCACGCGCAGAGCACCAGACTTTTCAAGTGCGTTGATCCGCACGCTGAACCCGGCAAGTGCGCCCGTCAGGATGTTGGCACCGATATTGCCGGGCGAGAAGCCTTGAGTGGGGTTGGTCTGCTGCCCGCCAAACAAGGCGTTGAGGTCACTATTCTGCAAGCTAAAATCAATACCAAGTTCTTTAAGCCGCGTCGTATCGAGTTCTAGGATCGTCGCTTCGACTTCGATCCCGCGCGGTTCGATGTCGAGACCGCGGATGATATCTTCATAGACGCTCATCGATTCCGGCCGGTCGCGGATGATGACGGCATTGTTGGTCGCATCGACTTCGACCCGCGGGCCGTTGACGTCGCGCACGGAAATTTGCCTGCCACCTCCGCTGCTTCCGCCACCCGTGCCTTCGTCATCGTCATAGTCGCGCTGCGAGGCATCGGGCGGCACCGACGTCAGCCCGCGCCCGAGAAGCCGCGGCACTGATTGCCGCGCAATGTCAAAATTGCCGCTGGTCGACACCGTATTCGATTGCCGCCCGTCGCCCATGATCCCGCGCAGGATCGAAGCGACACCGGGCGTCACGTCGGTCCGGTCGAAGCTCTTCTGAATTGTGTCATCGGCGCGGGCATAGCGCAGGTAAAAGATCCGCACTTCATAGGGGCTGCGCGAACTTGCCCGGGTCAGGACGTTCGACCGGACCGTTTGCAGTGCGGCCGGCCCCGCGGCGAGCATCGGTGAAATGATCGGAACATTCGCGGGTGTGGTCGCCTTGATCGTGGGCGTAATGGCGGCGCCCGCAAACACGGCAGCCGGTGCCTTGGATGACGCCGCGAGCTGTGCAACCCGTTCGAGGAACGTTGGGACACCGGTTGCGCTGACGCTGCCGTTTGCTGCCGCCAATATATTCGAACCGTCGCTGATCCCCATGACCCGTGCATCGCGGACGACAGTCAAAGGCCATGCGCTGGCAAAACTGCGCGTCTGGATTTCGCTTGCCGCATAGACGCGGACAACGGCACCGTCATAATAGGCAATCAGGTTGAACGCGCGCGACAGCTCGCTCCAGATCGCGGCAGGCGTGTTGGTCCAAGTGCCGTTCATCTTGGCGTTGACTGCGGAACTTACTTTGACGCGAAGCCCGGCTTGACCGAACAGGTTGGCCACAATCTTGTCAGCGGACTGATTGCGTGCGCTGATCGTAATTGTTTTGGTCGGGAACGGTGGCGCAGCAGCGTAGGCTGTGCCGGACATTGTCAAAACCAGCGCGGCAAAAAGGCGCAACAAACGGGTCACTCGGCAAACTCCCTATGCGCTTGGTCAGTCAGGCTCTCGGGCGCGCTGTTAAGCTCACCGACAATGTCGAGCGGGACCGCAGGATTCAGTTCATTGAAGCTGATGACCGGCACGTCGAACAGGTCGGCAGCGATCAACAAGCGAAGCGGGCGGCGCAAATCCTGCGCGGTTAGAATCGCGCGCGCGCCGCTCGCTTCCACTTCTTCGGACAACAGCGCGATAAGCGCGCGCATCTGGTGCGGGTTAATGGCCAGACGCATCTGCCCATCAACCGACGTCAGCGTATGACGGATGATTTCTTCAAGGTTGCTGCCGACCATCAGCACACGCAACCGGCCATTTTGGCATATCGGCGCGATCAGGTGACGCCGCATCGAAACGCGCGCGCGCTCGGCCATCGGGATTGCCTCGCGCTCATACTGGCCAATGTCGCCGATCGCTTCGATGGCATCGCGGAAATTGCGCAAAGGCACCGATTCATCGACAAGCAACCGCAGTGTCTCGGCAATGCGCCCTGTTGGCACGGCACGGACGGCTTCTTTGACAACTTCGGGATGCGTCTCGCCCAATGTATTGAGCTGATCCGTGACTTCCTGAAGGCCCAGAAACAGCCCCAGATTGCGTCCCAGCAGATGCTCGACATAAGTGCCAAGCCGTTCGGCAAAATCGTCGCTGTCGATAATGCCGCTGCCCACGGGTGCGTCATGAGCCAGCAAGGCCCAGCCGTTCTTCGGCGTCATGTCGCTCTCGTCCGCAACAATCCGCACGGCGGGAATTGCGACACCGCTGCGGTCCTGCAAAGCGGCCACGCCGTCGCGTACACGCTTGGTAAGCGCAATAAATTCGGGCGACGTCGCGGACAGACCAACCGTCAGTCGTATCGCGTCAAGTGCTGGAAGTGCCTGTGCCGCGATCGTCGTTTCGCCAGCAATCAGCGTCGTGTCGGCAACCGCAAAGCCTGTCTTCATCCGCAGCCATCCGCCCGACGTGGGATGGTTTATGACACCAGCGACCAGCAGAATCGTCGCCAATGCGAAGAACACGAGCGTCGGAAACCCGGGGATCAGCCCGAGCAGTATTGCCAGCCCGCCTGCGATCATCAGGACGTGCGGTTTCCCAGAAATCTGGCGCGCGATGGCGGGGCCGAGATCGCGGTCGCGGTCCTCGTCGGTCGTCCGCGTCACCAGCAAACCAGCCGCCATCGCCGAGAACAGCGCGGGGACTTGGGCGACAAGCCCGTCGCCGATCGTCAAAACAGAATAGGTCGCCGCTGCTTCGCCGACTGACAGCTTATGATACATCATGCCGACGGCCAGCCCGCCGAGCAGATTGACCAGAACGATAATGATCGAGGCAATCGCGTCGCCCTTTACGAATTTCATCGCGCCGTCGAGGCTGCCGTGCAGCTTGCTCTCAAGCTCGAGCGTCCGCCGCTTTTCCTTGGCTTCGTCCTTGGTCAGGATGCCCGAACGAAGGTCGCTGTCGATCGAGAGCTGCTTGCCGGGCATCGCGTCGAGGCTGAACCGCGCTGCAACTTCGGCAACACGTTCCGCGCCTTTCGAAATGACGATGAACTGGACGACCGTTATGATCAGAAACACCACCAGCCCCACGACAAGGTTGCCACCCGCAACCATCTCGCCGAACTGCTGGACGATAGAGCCGCCGTTCATCTCGCTCAAAATCATCCTTGTCGTCGAAATGCTGATCGCCAACCGGAACAATGTGGTCAGCAAAAGAACAGTCGGAAACGTCGAGAAGTCGAGCGGTTTGGTGACGTAAATCGCGCTTAGTAAAAGCAGGATGCCGATTGTCATGTTGATGGCTATCAGGATGTCCAGTGCCAGCGGCGGCATCGGCATGATGATCAGCATGACCACAGCAATAATGATGCTGACGAGCAATACGTCCGCGCCGCGAACCGGCAAGGCACGGAAGCGGGGGAAGGGGAGGGTCCGCGCCAAGATCAGCGGCCCGTCCGTGTTTGTTCGCTGGCCAATAGCTGGTAATTCGCCATCACTTTGCGAACATAATCCTGCGTCTCGCGGTAGGGTGGGATCTGGTTGCCGTATTTGGCAACTGCGCCTTCACCGGCATTGTACGCCGCCAACACCAGCGGGAAATCATTGTAGCGCGTGTAAAGCCGCCGCAGCAGGCGCGCGCCGCCGTCGACATTGCTTTCGGGATGGGCAATCGCCCCGACGCCAAGCATCCGGGCGGTGCCGGGCATCAACTGCATCAGCCCGCGTGCCCCGGCATGGCTGGTCGCGCGCTCCTTATACTGCGATTCCTGTTTGATAACGGCATGGAGCAACAGCGGATCAATGCGGTGCCGCTCGGCGACGCGCGTGATCATGTCGTCATAGGGTGTCGAATAACTGACCGGTCGCATGGCGAGGATAGCATCGCCCGATCCAACATCCCCGGCGAAAGCCTCGACCGGCTCCTGAAATTTCGGTGCGATGCGTATGACATTGCTGTTGTCGACCATGACCCGCAGCAATCGTGGCTCTGCATCCGGTGATATGCGCAAATCGCGGGGATCAACGTAGTCGGCGACACTGGCAGGCGCGATGATGATCCGGTCGGCACCGCAATCCTTTAGGGAGTCAAATCCAGCCATAGAGCCAGCGCCAGCCACACGTAATCTGTTTTCAACCGGGCATGGAAGTGTGGGGAACGGTTTGTCTTTGGCGTGGGCAACTAGCCCATGTGAACTACAGAGAGCCACGAGGCCCAACCATATGCGTCTTTGCATTTGCACCGCTCCATAAGCGCTTCCGGATGTGGTCCGAAAGGCTCCCAATACGATGCCCCAATCTGACCCTCGGTCATGCTCGTCCCGCTTGTCAGGCACCTTAACTGCAAGTGAATTGCTACGATTTCAAGTCGTGATTCAAAGTTGTTTTTGTTAACTCTATTTTAACGCTGATTTACGCCGGTTTACTATCGGTCCAAAGCCATGATCACGTCTACTTACTTGGATGTTAGTAAGCTGAATCGACGATTTCGGGGGCCGAGTCGGACGGTGCCCGCAGATTTATCGGTGCGTGGCATCTTTCCAAAAAACCATGTGATTACATCGATGTAAGTAGAGCCGGGAACCGATTATGCGTTGACTCGTTGTAAGAAGTGTCCAATTTTACGGATGCGAATCGCGATGAAGCCCCACATTGCGGTCCGTGTTTTAGTGTTGCGTGACGCGGACGTCCTGCGTGTGACTTGTTTTTTTGTGTTTCGGCCATGCTCGGGCTACCCACGTCTATTAACATTACTGTCATTATGACAGTAATCGTTCAGTAGACGCGGCCCTTGGTGAGGACGCGGTAACGCATGGCCGACAAGAATGACGGTGCCGATAAAAGCGAGCTTCCGACGCCAAAAAAGCTGCGTGATGCGCGGAACAAAGGCGACGTTGCGAAATCCAAAGATCTAAGCGCGGGCCTTCTTACGCTGGCGTGGCTTATCTTATTCGCGCTCGCGTCTGGCTATGTTGCCACCGAACTGGCGCGTCTCGCCACCGATACACTGACGGCGGCAACCAAAATGCCGTTTAATCAGGCAATGTCAGCCATCGGTTGGGCGACGGCCGTGACGCTCATCAAAATTACGCTGGTGACGCTCGTACCCGTAGCCGCCATCGCGACCTTCGCCGAATATCTTCAGGCTGGGCCCATTTTCACTTTCGAGAAAATGAAGTTCGGGCTCGACAAGCTCAATCCGATGGAAGGGTTGAAGCGGATGTTCGGCATGGACGGGCTGGTCGAACTCTTGAAAACCCTAGTGAAGGTCGGGTTTGTCTGTGTGATCGCTTACATCGTCATGCGCGCAGCGATAAGCGAAGCCGGGCAACTGATCCGCCTCGCCAGCTGGTCACCCGTCGCTGATACCGGTCCGGCGGCAGCGTTCATGACGCTCGATCTGACCTACCGCCTGACCCTGCAACTGTTCGCAATGGTCGTCGGTGTCTTTCTGTTCGTCGCCGTCGCCGACTGGTTCTATTCGAAGCACAGTTACATCAAGAAAATGAAGATGAGCATGCGCGACATCAAGCAGGAATATAAAGACGACGAGGGCGATCCACAGGTCAAATCGATGCGGCGCGAGATGCACCAAGAATGGGCCAACCAGAATACCCTTGGCGCAACGCGTGGATCGGCGGCACTGCTCGTCAACCCAACGCACATCGCCATCGCGCTTGATTATGATCTCGAGAAAACGCCGGTTCCGGTGATCGCAGCGAAAGGCGCAGGTGAGCTTGCGGCTGCCATGCGTGCCGAGGCCGAAGCGGCGGGTGTTCCGATCATCCGCAACATCGCGACCGCGCGGACACTCTGGGCACGCGGTGAAATTGGCGAGATCGTGCCGCAGGATATGTTCGACGCGATTGCCGCAATCATATTGTGGGCAAAGAAAGCGCGCGACGGCGACGCGCCGATGGACAATGATATGGATGCGGCGCGGCCTTTGCTCGCCCGCCTCGAAAACGCCTGACAGGGGAAGTTATGGGAATTGGGGCCGTCTTTTCATCAATATTGGCCGTTGTGATTGCACTTGCCTTCGTGCTGGGCCTTGCCTGGGGCGTCATCTGGCTGCTGAAGAAATTTCAGGACAAGCAGCTAGGCACAAGCGAGAGCGGCAGTGATAACCGTCCGATCCGATTTTTGCGCTCGATGCCGCTTGGGCAACGCGAACGGGTGGCGCTGATCGAGGTCGGCAATGAAACGATGCTGCTCGGTGTGACAGGCGGGTCGATCACGCTGCTCGCACGCTGGCCCGATGAAAAGCTGCCGTCGTTTCCACCACGTCCCGGTGCACCGTCTTGAACGCGCATGTTGCCTTTGACGGCCTGACGAGCCTCAGGCGGATTGATCCCGACGACG
>JANOZQ010000126.1:0-3540 GCA_031429555.1 Sphingomonas sp.
GGCCGCAGGGCAAGGCAGTGGGCACGGGCGCGTTGGTCCTTGATCTGAAAGGCAGCATTGTCGAACAGCCCGAAGTCGCGAGTCCCAGCGAATTGCTGAGCGGCAGTGCGCCGACGAAGCAATATCGACTGAACGACGTGACCCGTGCGCTTAACGCAGCGGCGACCGACGACCGGGTCAAAGTTGTTGTCCTTGATCTCGATAATTTCATGGGTGCTGGACAGGTTTCGCTGATTGACGTCGGTGAAGCGATTGACCGGGTGCGCGCAAAGAAAAAGGTTTATGCCTTTGCCACCGGTTACAGTGATGACAGTTATCAGCTTGCCGCGCATGCGTCAGAAATCTGGCTCGATCCGATGGGGCTGGCTCTGTTCCAGGGACCGGGCGGATCGCGGCTTTACTACAAGGGGCTGATCGACAAGCTCGGCGTCAATGCGCATGTCTATCGCGTCGGGAAATACAAGTCGTTCGTCGAACCCTACACCCGCGCTGACCAGTCGCCCGAAGCCAAGGCGGCCAGTGAGGCCCTGGCAGCGTCGCTTTGGCAGGGCTGGCAGGCTGATGTCGCCAAAGCGCGGCCCAATGCGAAGCTGGCAGGTTATATTGCGGACCCGGCGACGGTTGCGGCAGGCGGTGATCTGGCCAAAAGTGCGCTGGCGGCGGGGATTGTCGACAAGCTGGGTGATCGCGGCATGTTTGGCCGGATGATCGCCGGGATTGTCGGCTCGGGCAAAGACAAGCTGGATTATGCCAAGATTGACCTGACCCCCTGGATCGCTGCCAATCCGGCGGTGCGCAGCGGCGAGATCGGGATTGTGACGGTTGCGGGCAATATCGTTGACGGGCAGGCTGATCCAGGCACAGCTGGCGGCGATACCATCACCAAAATAATCAATCAGGCCGTCGCAAGCGAGAAATATAAGGCGCTGGTCCTGCGCGTCGATTCGCCCGGCGGGTCGGCGCTGGCATCGGAGAAAATCCGTGTGGCGCTGAATGAAGCGCGCGCCAAGAAAATGCCGGTCGTCGTTTCGATGGGCAATGTGGCCGCATCAGGCGGTTACTGGGTTGCGACAGCAGGCGACCGCGTGTTTGCCGAGCCGACGACGATCACCGGCTCCATCGGCGTATTCGGTATCATCCCGACATTCGAGACAGCGTTGGCCAAGATTGGTGTGACCAGCGATGGCATTGCGACCACGCCGCTGAGCGGTCAGCCCGACATCGTCGGCGGGACCAATGCGGCATTCGATACGATTATCCAGAAAAGCATCGAATCGACCTATGGCAAGTTTCTGTCGCTGGTCAGCGGCGCGCGGAAACTGCCGGTCGCACGGGTTGACGAAATTGCGCAGGGCCGCGTCTGGGACGGGGGCACCGCGCGGCAATTGGGTCTGATCGACGGTTTTGGCGGAATCGACGAAGCGGTCGCCGAGGCCGCCAAACTCGCCAAGCTCGATGTGAAAACGGTAAAAGCGGTTTATCTCGAAAAACCGCCGAGCTTTGCGCAGGGTATTGCCGCCATGTTCATGGGCGGTGATGATCAAGAGGAAAGCCAGCCGGCGGCTGACCTGCTGTCCACACTTTCGCGCGCGCGACTGGCGATGCTGGGGCAGGCCGTTGCCGATGCAAAGTCGATGGCAACCGGATCGGTGGTTCAGGTCCGTTGCCTTGAATGTCCTGTTTCGGCGGCACCGGCCAAAACACAATCGTTCACCGAAATTTTCGTTGCCTGGATAACCAAATGATCAATCTACGCGCCGCCACGACTGACGACGCTGCTGCGATACTTGCGATTTATGCGCCCTATGTTGTGACCAACGCGGTCTCGTTTGAAACGACGCCGCCGCTCGCAAAAGAAATGCGGGCGCGAATCAAGGCAGCGGGTGATGTCCTGCCGTGGATCGTCGCGGTGGATGAGGATAGCGGTCTGGTATTGGGCTATGCTTTTGCAAAGCCGACGCGGCCCGGCCCCGCCTATCGGTTTGCAGTCGAGACGGCGTGCTATGTTGCGGGCGAGCTTGAGGGGCAGGGGATCCGGCGCAGCCTGTATCAGAGCCTGCTCGCAACGCTGACCGAACAAAATTTCACACAGGCGATTTCGACGCTGACGATGCCCAATGACAAGGCGATCGTCCTGCACGAAGCGATCGGCTTCAAACGCGCGGGCGTTTACCGCGAGGTCGCTTTCAAAAACGGGCAGTGGATCGACGTCGGTCTGTGGCAGAAAACGTTGAGTGAACCGAACACGCCGCCGGACGAGCCGAAGGCGTTCAGCGCGGTCGGGGTTGTTCGCGCCTAGGGGCAGCTGCTCGCTGATCCGACCAACAGGTCGCGGCATTTCCCGTCGACCTCGCTAGCGGGAAGCGGAAACCCGATCAGCCCCGCCAGCGTCGGCGCGATGTCCACCGTTTCAATGCCGTTGGGCTGTTCAAAGCCTGTCATCCCCTTGCGCCAGAACAGGATCGGCACGCGGCGGTCGTAATCCCACGGGCTGCCGTGCGTGGCGGCATAGCCGGGAACGGCACCGGGGATCGGCGTGACGCGCGCTTTCAGAAGAACGATGAGATCGCCCGACCGTCCGGGGACATAGCTTGCGCGGACGCGCTCGGCGAGTGTCCACGCCTCGGGCGGGTTGGTTGCCGGTGGTGTGGCGGCAATGTCGGCAGCAGTGAACACAGCTGCAACTTGCGGGCGGGCGAGATAAGCGGCTTTCGCACGGGCGAGGACGTTGTCGCGCGCGGCACCTGTGACGGCTTTGTCGATGTAAATGTCGCCCGCAGGGTCGGTGCCGTAGAGCAGCGGCGCGGAAAGCCCGAGTTCGGCGGCGAGCGCTTTGCCCATCGCATCGGGCAATAGTGACGGATCGATCCGCATCGCATCGGGAATCGCAAGTTCGCGGTTACGCTCGGGAGCGTCATGGCCGCCGTGGTCAGCGGTCAGTGCGACAACATAATCGATTTTCGCGGTATCGAGGCGTTTGAACAAACTGTCGATCTGTGTGTCGAGGGCTTGCAGCTGGAGGCACATTTCGGTGCCGCCGGTGCCAAAGCTGTGGCCGATAATGTCGGTTCCCGACGCGCCAACGATCAGGACATCGGTTTGCGGCCCGCGGCCGAGTTTCATTTCATCGGCAATGTCGCCCGCAAGCCTGATCGTCGCGTTGTCCATAGCGGGCGAGGCGCGGAAAGCGCGGGCGTCATCGGGCTTTCGGGCGAAGCGACCGGTGCCCATATTGCCCGATCCGATCGTCACGGGGCGGTTGCGCAGCGCACAAAGCGGCGAGAGGGGCAGATCGCGGGCGGGGCGAGCGATTTCGGCGCTTACGGCGGCATTGGCGCGTGCAACGGCGGCGGCAGGCGCGCCGATGGATGATCCCTCGAACGCTTTACCGGTCCAGTACCAGAGCTGATCGACGCGGTGGCCGCCCATCATGACAGCGGCGCGATCCTTGCCCGCGACCGAGACAATGCGGACGCGCGGGTCGGCGGCATTCATCCGCTCGCCGAGTGTCGGGACTTTGAGGTGAACGGCAGAAACGGT
>JANOZQ010000127.1:0-1607 GCA_031429555.1 Sphingomonas sp.
AATCGCTTTCGGACGCATTCCCGAGATCGCCGAATTCCACGAGTAATTGCAACTTAAAGGTCAGACGCTAAACCCCCGCGCCATGGATCACGAACAACAGACGTGCGCAATCGTGATCATTGGCCGCAATGAAGGCGACCGGCTCAAACGCTGCCTGCGGTCGCTGCCGCCCGGGCCGTTGCAGATCTATGTCGATTCCGGATCGACCGACGGCAGCCAGGATTTCGCGCGCGGGATGGGTTTAACTGTGGTCGATCTCGATTCCGGACAGCGCTTTACCGCTGCACGCGCGCGCAACGCTGGCTTGGCGGTCGTCCGCCAATCGGCCGACGTCCCTGACTTCGTCCAAATGATCGACGGCGACTGCGAACTCGACGCGGACTGGATCGCCGCCGCGCAGGCTGCACTCGCAGCCGAACCCGAACTTGTCGTCGTCTTCGGGAGGTTGCGTGAACGCTTCCCCGATCGCAGCCTGTATAACCGGCAATGCGACGACGAATGGAACGTGCCTGTTGGCTACGCAACATCGTGCGGCGGCATTGCCATGTTCCGGCTCGACGCGCTGACAGCCGTTGGCGATTATTCCGAAGACTTGGCTGCGGGCGAAGAGCCCGACCTTTGCCTTCGCCTTTCGCAACAGGGCTGGAAAATCAAGCGGATCGACGCCGAAATGGCGCTGCACGACGCCGCCATGACCCATTTCTCGCAATGGTGGCGACGCGCGCGACGGTCGGGCCACGCTTATGCCGAGCATGTCCGGCGGCACGGGAAAGCGGCCTTTCCCGGCTGGCGGCGGCAATTGTGGAGCATTGCCTTTTGGGGTCTGGTGATCCCGATCTGTGGTTTAGCGCTGCTGATCGCTTGGGCCTCGGGCTATCCCACATTGTTAGCAGCTGTGTTGCTCTTTGCCATTTATCCGCTCCAGATCCTGCGCATCGCCGCGCGAAGTCGCAAAAGCCTCGGCTACGCAGCCTTGATCGTCATCGGAAAATTTGCCGAGCTGGGCGGTGCCGCGCGCTTTTATCTGAACATTGCGCGGGGAAATATACCCGGGCGCATCGACTATGAAAAACGTCGCTAGGAAAGGGCTGCAATCCCCGATTTCACTTCCCAGACTGATCAATTTCTGACACATATCGGGGCATAAGACACGGGCCGCGCAACCACCTTTGATGGAGGATGACATGGCCCGCACGCAACTGAGCGACAATTTCTTTCTCGACGAATTTCTGGTGTCCGACAAGGCTGAACAATTCGGCATTGCCAACACGCCCGAACCCGAGCATCTGAAAAACATCACCGATTTCCTTGTGCCCGGCCTTGAAAAGGCACGAAAGATTTTGGGCAACCGGGCCATTGTTATCACGTCGGCTTATCGCAATCCGCGCGTGAACAAGCTGGTGGGCGGCACACCAACCTCGGCCCACCCAAAGGGTTTTGCAGCAGACCTCCGCGTTGCCGGGCTGACCCATTTCCAAACGGCGCGCCTTCTTGCGGCAAGCAATCTGAAATTCGATCAACTGATCCTCGAAATCAGCCGCAACATCACGCATATCTCGTTCGATCCGCGCCGCCGGATGCAAGTCAAGACGCAGGCGCGCGGGCCG
>JANOZQ010000128.1:0-2280 GCA_031429555.1 Sphingomonas sp.
CGTAATTCCGACCAAACAGCGGCAGGCAACGAGCGCACTCGAACAGCGTGCAATCCCTTCGCGCCTTCCTTCTTCTTTGCGCCTTCGCGTGAATCCCTTTTGCAGTCGGCTAACGTGCGCAATGGCACAGAAGGAGAAAGAGGGTTCGCGCAAAGGCACGAAGAAGAAGAAAAGGCGCGAAGAAGAAATTTTTCGTTCCACTCTTGTTCCAACAGAACAAACCCGATACAAGTCCAATCACGGCGTTGACGGCAGCGCGCGAACGGCTACGAGGGAGTGAACAATGGCAGCTCAATTGAAGGTCATCCAGTCAGACATGGCATCCGCAACCACAGACCGCGCCCGTGCGCTCGAAGCCGCTCTCGCGCAGATTGACCGCGCCTTCGGCAAGGGCTCTGCCATGAAGCTCGGCAGCCGTGAAAAGATGGAAATTGAAGCGGTCTCAACCGGATCTCTCGGCCTCGACATCGCGCTCGGCATCGGTGGCCTCCCGCGCGGCCGCATCATCGAGATTTTCGGCCCCGAATCATCGGGCAAAACGACTTTGGCCCTCCATGCGATTGCCGAAGCGCAGAAAATCGGCGGCACCGCGGCATTCATCGATGCCGAACATGCGCTTGATCCCGCCTATGCCAAGAAGCTCGGCGTCGACATCGACAATCTCATCGTCTCGCAGCCCGATACCGGCGAGCAGGCGCTTGAGATTTGCGACACGTTGGTGCGCTCGAACGCGGTCGATGTGCTTGTCATCGATTCGGTGGCTGCGTTGGTGCCGCGCGCCGAAATCGAAGGTGAAATGGGCGATAGTCATGTCGGCCTGCAAGCCCGCCTGATGTCGCAAGCGCTGCGCAAAATCACCGGTTCGATCAGCCGTTCGCGCTGCACGGTCATTTTCATCAACCAGATCCGCATGAAAATCGGCGTCATGTATGGCTCGCCCGAAACCACGACGGGCGGCAATGCGCTCAAATTCTATGCGTCGGTCCGGCTTGACATCCGCCGCACTGGCCAGATCAAGAGCGGCGAGGATATTGTCGGCAACACCACCCGCGTCAAAGTCGTCAAGAACAAGGTCGCGCCGCCGTTCAAGCAGGTCGAATTCGACATCATGTATGGCGAAGGCATTTCGAAGACCGGCGAAATCCTCGATCTTGGTGTAAAGGCTGGCATCGTCGAGAAATCGGGTGCCTGGTTCAGCTACGACTCAGTCCGCGTCGGGCAGGGGCGTGAAAATTCAAAGGTCTTCCTCAAGGAAAACCCCGACGTCGCCGCCCGTATTGAAGCGGCCGTCCGTGCCCGCACCGACAAGGTCGCTGAAGAACTCATGGTCGGCCCTTCGGCAGAAGATGACGTCGATGGCTGATTTCCGGCCCTCCATCGTGTGAACTTTGAGAACTTCGGTGCCCCGTATCGCCCTGATCGGGGCGCCGACTGACGTCCATTCGTCGTTCCTGCGCGGTCCCGCGCGTGCCCCTGCCTTCATCCGCGCCGCGCTGGCCAGCGACCACGCCAACAGCTTTGCCGAAGACGGCACCGAGGTCGGCACCGATATCCATATGGACGATGTTGGTGATCTTCCGCTCACCGAATCACCCGGTGACGATGCTCTGATCGAAGCTGCCGTAACCAAAGCCGCCCTGTCCGGTGCAATGCCTTTGGTGCTCGGTGGTGACCACGCGATCAGCTTGCCCGTCGTTGCCGCTCTTGCCGCCATCCACGGCCCGCTGAACATTCTTCATTTCGACGCCCACCCCGACATCTACGACGACTTCGAAGGCGATCCGCGCAGCCACGCCTCACCTTTCGCGCGGATCATGGAAGGCGGCTTTGCCAAGCGCCTCGTCCAAGTCGGCATCCGCACGATGAATCGCCATTGCCGCGAACAGGTCGCCCGCTTCGGCGTCGAAGTCATCGAAATGCGCGACTTCGCGGTGGAGCGGGTGCCGAATCTCGACGGCCCGCTCTACATCAGCATCGACATTGACGGTTTCGATCCCTCGGTCGCGCCAGGCGTGTCGCACCTCGAACCCGGCGGCCTTTCCACCCGCGACGTCCTCAACGTGCTAGCTCGCCAGGTTGCGCCACTCGCTGGCGCAGACATTGTCGAACTCAATCCTTTGCGCGATATCAATGCTATGACTGCGATCCTTGCTGCCAAACTTATCCGTGAGTTGGCGGCGTTCCGATTGCGCAACGGGGAGCAATGACATGATTGATCGCCGCACATTCTTCGCCGGTATCGGCATGACAACGATGCTCCCGCGCTTTGCCGCCGCTGCG
>JANOZQ010000129.1:0-2333 GCA_031429555.1 Sphingomonas sp.
GTCGTTTGCTAAGCGAAGCCCGAATCACCGCGGGCGAGCGTGTTCTGATTATCGGTTCGGCGACGGGCTATACGGCGGCGGTGATCGCGATGCTGACCGATTCGGTGACGATTGCCGATGCGGGCGCGGCGATGACGGGCATGTATGACGTGATCATGATCGATGGCGCCGTTGAGCATGTGCCCGAAACACTGGTCGAACACCTCGCACCGGATGGGCGCTTGGTGACCGGCATCGTCGAAGCGGGTGTCACACGCCTCGCCATCGGGCGGCGCGGCGGCAGCGGGTTTGGCCTCAACATATTCATGGATGCCGAAATGGTCGTCCTGTCCGAATTTTCCCGTCCCCCTGCGTTCGTGTTTTGAAAGTATCCCCGATGAAATTCGCTGTTCGGACGTTCCTTCTGGCAACCGCTTTGTCGTCAACGATCCCGGCAAGTGCGGGGACGCTGCGCGAGGCATTGCAAAAGGCATATGCGACCAACCCGACGCTGACCGGCGCACGGGCGCAACAGCGCGCCAATGACGAGAACCGGCCAATACAGGGATCGCGCGCGTTACCCGCGATAAGTGCAACGGGTGGTTTTACCGAATTTGTCAAAAGTTCATCGTCGAGCAGCTTTTCCTCATCGCCGCAGCGCCAGATCACGGCGGGTGTGAACGCATCGGTTCCGATTTATCAGGGCGGAGCCATCCGCAATTCGATTCGTGCCGCCGACGCGCGCATCGATGCCGGGCAAGCCAATTTGCGTGATACCGAAGCGTCGCTGTTCTCACAGGTTGTTGGCGCTTATCTGGACGTGATCCGCGATCAGGCGATCGTCGGGTTACAGCGTGCCAATCTCGGCGTGCTGACTGTCAATCTCGAAGCGACCAAGGACCGGTTTCAGGTCGGCGACCTGACACGCACCGACGTGGCACAGTCGCAGGCGCGTCTGGCGCTCGCAAAAAGCCAGTATGAGACGGCTCAATCCAATCTGATCAACAGTCGCGAGCAATATATCAGACTCGTTGGCGAACCCGCCGACAATCTCGAGCCGCCGCCCCCGTTGCCGAATCTGCCAGCCTCGCCACAGGTTGCAGTAACGACCGCGCTCGACAACAATCCCGGTCTGCTCGCGGCGCAACGCCAGCGCGAGGCCGCACGGTTCGATGTCGGCGTATCGCGCGCAGGCCGATTGCCGCGGCTGTCCGCCGTCGCAGGCGGCACATATTTCAACTATCTTGATTCGATCGCCAGCGGCACGCCGGGCGCGTTCCAGAATAGCGGAACCGGTGTGACCGCCGGGTTGAGTGCAACAATTCCATTGTTTCAGGGCGGCCTGCCCAGTGCCCAGATTCGTCAGGCGCAAGCGCGCGAATCGCAGTCGATTGAAGCGGTCACCGAAGTCGAACGCGGTGTCGTGGCACAAACACGCGCGGCTTTTGCGAGTTATCAGGCGTCGAATGAAGTTATTACTTCATCGCAATCCGCCGTTGATGCGAACACATTGTCGCTCGAAGGCGTGCGCGCCGAAAACAGTGTTGGCAACCGGACGATTCTGGACATTCTTAATGCTGAACAGGAGCTGCTGAATTCGCAGGTCCAGCTCGTGTCGGCACGGCGGAACAGCTATGTTTCTGGCTTCTCGCTGCTCGCCGCCATGGGCCAGGCCGAGGCGCGCGATCTGGGGCTTGAAGGCGGCGCATTATATGACCCGATCGTTAACTATAAACGGGTCAAGAACAACATCTCTGACTGGAACGACGACCCCAAACCGGAACCTGTTGCCACGCGAACAGTTGACACACCGGCGCAAACACCGGCAATCATGGGCCCGAAGCTGCCATAAAGCAGCGTTTCGGGGGCGTAATGGGCGACGTGAGCAACGAACCATCAATGGAGGAAATCCTGTCCTCGATTAAACGCATCATCGCGGAGGACAGCGAGGCATCACTCTCACTGCCGCGTGCGCGTCGGGCGGCTGTGGTGCAGCCGATGGCCGATCCCTTGCCCGAAGCCGCATCCGATGATGACGAGCCGGAGGTGCTGGAATTGACCGAAACCGTGGCGCCCGAAGTGGTCGAGGAGGTAGCTCACATGCCTGTTGCCGAAGCGAAACCTGCACTTGTTTCCGATAAGACTGCCGAGGCCAGCCGGTCTTCGCTGGCGGCATTGTCGGCCTTGGTGGTGAAGCCCGAAATCGTGGGCGGCGACACGCTGGAGGGTCTTGTTCGCGAGATGCTGAAACCCATGCTTGCGGAATGGCTCGAGGCCCGGCTTCCCGAAGTTGTCGAGCGGATGGTCGCGCGCGAAATTTCCCGGATCACCGACCGGGGGTAGTTTCCAGCGTA
>JANOZQ010000130.1:0-9674 GCA_031429555.1 Sphingomonas sp.
AAACTCATGCCGCGCGACAGACGCAGCGCATCGGTTACAGCGTCGCCCTTGTCGGCATAATGCCAGAAACGAGTGCCGCCGGCTGCCGGACCCAGTTTTGTCGAATGGATCGCAATGATTGCGGTCAGCCCCGTCGCGTGATCGCGAAACAGGTGAACGCCTTCGTGATCGTCGAAATCGGGCAAGTCCCAAACGGCGACCATATGCTATCTCACTATTCTACATAAATAAAATGGGGCGATCGACGGGGATTGAACCCGCAACCTCCGGTACCACAAACCGGCGCTCTAACCAATTGAGCTACGACCGCCACAACGGGGGAAGGCGCGGCCATAAGCCCGATTGCCGCGTTACGCTAGAGCTTTCCCGCAAGCCGTAACACATAGCCACCGGGCGCGGGCGCAAATCCCGCCATGCCAAGCTTTTCAGCCATCGCCGGATCGGTCGAACGTACGAGAAACTCGGCACGATAATCGCCGTTGCCCTGAACATAGAGGTTCAGCCGTTCCATCGCCGACTGGCTGACCAGCGGCAGGAGCAATACCCCGCTGTCGCAACGGGCCACGCCGCTTAACCCTTGCGCCAGCGACAGGCCGCCGACATCACCCGCAAATGTCGCGCGGATGCGACCTTCGGCTTTTTCGCATTTGTTGCCGTTAAACGCGATGCTGACGTTGCTCAGATCAAGCCCATCAAGCGGGATCGGCGCAAAAAGGCGCGCTGTGCTCAGCTTGGCCGTGGCGTTGTTTATCGCAAAACCAGCCTTGCTTGACGCCAAGACGCCGCGACCCTGTGGTGATTGCAGATCAACCTGGCGACTCCCGACAAGCAAGGGTAACGGCCGGACGCCGACCGAAACGTCACCAACGGCAAGCCGCCCGACACGCGCCTCGGCCAGTTTGCCCGACCAGACGGTTCCGCTTGCAGACCGCGCCGACAGCCCCTGCCCTGTCAGCCCCGACAACGATAGCGCAAGCGACAAGGGCATAAAAATGACAAGTGCGAGCAGCAGCAGCCCGCCAAATAACGCAATCCGCCCGCGCGTCATGATTTGCGCAACCGCAATGTGCCTTCAACGGCAAGTGTCGTATCCGCATTGGTGCGCAGCGTCATCCGTTCAACGAAAATACCCTGTCGGCTTAGGGTGCGCAGCCATGCAAAGAGTGCGGGGCTCTTTGCCGATGGCAGCGTTATCCCGACACGGTCCTCACCCTGCATATCAAGCGTAGAAAGGGTGAAACCCGCCGTCCCCGCCGATTGGCTGACGGCCAGCACCATCGTGCCGGTCAGCGGCGGCGGCGCACCCTTTTTGGCATCACGCAATGTTTCGACGGCTGTCGCGATCTGGCCGCCTTCGATTGTTACCCGGTCAAGCCGGTCACGCGCAGCCGTCGTGGCGCTGGCCAACGGGCGGATGATCCCGAAGACAAGCACGGTCAATGCCAGCAAGCCAAACATCACCGCTAGCAATTGCTGCTCGCGTGGCGACCGTTCAGCCCAGAGGATGCGGAAGCGCTCGGTCATTTTACCGACACCGTGTAATCGCGAATCTGCCGCCCCTGATCGACCAGCGCCGGCCCCGCTGCCGATGTCAGCCCTGCCCCCGCAAGTCGCGTTTCGAATGTTGTCAGGTCGGCAGCACTTGTTGCCCGCGCTGTAATCCGCAGCGTGCCACCGCCGTCGAAAATCATCGACGTCAGCTCGACATTGGGCGTGGCATTCGATGCTGACGCAACACCTGCTGCCAACGGCAACATGCCGCCACCGGGACCGCGCAGATTATTCAACTGCTCCTGAACCTGGATCAGCGGATTGTTGATGTTTGTGCCGGGCGGGAGTGCCCCGCGCGCAATGACGATATTGTTGGCTTCGATCCGGTCCGCAGCCATGTTCAGCCGGACGAGTTGAATGATCGCAAACAGCAAGGTCACCAGCGCCAGCGCAACCGCCAGCCACCCAATCCGGCGAAGCCGTACCCAATCGAGACCCCAGGCACGGCGCTTGGTGAATATTCCCTGGCGCATGTCGACTTCGGGATTGGTGACACCCTCAATCAATCCGCGCTCGAGTGCCTGGCGATCAAGGGCCGTTACCAAATCACCCGTCAGCAAAGGTGTTAGGACCGGATCGTCGACAAACGCGCTATCATGCCCACGCAAAATCGTTTCGTTACCGAAATTACCCAGAACAAAACCGGTCTCGGGCCGCGCTAGCAGCATTGGTGCGGCCACCATTACGTCGGGATCAATCCCGGCGACCGCCATATCAGCGAGCAGTGCGGCCATCCGACCGCGGTCGATTGTGACGACGGGACGGTCTCCGGCTCCGTCCGCCGTCCCAACCGCAACGTGCAAACTGCCCGCCGGTGCCGCCGATTGCTCGGCAATCATCAGTCGCGCCGCTGCTAGCGCCTGCGCTTCGGCAAGATCGGGCAGATTGGCGTGGTGGATCGTCACATCATTCGCGGAAACGACCGCAACGACACGATCTTCGGGCTCGACCAGTGTCGCCCCGTCGCCGCGCGAAACAATCGCATCGTTAGCGACCCGCAACCAGCGCGGCGCATCCCCTAGCATCAGGACCAGCGTGTCGCTCATGACGGCTCGCCATAGCTGCGGCGGACGAGCTTGGCGGGTTTCAGCGCCGCGTCGATCAGCGCATGCTGTTCAAACTCTGCGCCCGCCAGTTCCACCATGACTTTCAAGTTGAACCAGCGCGTCTTTAACTGCGTCTGCCCAACCGCTTCGGGTGGTGCCCCTGCGAGCGCCGGATTGCCCCAGAAACGTACCAGGCTCTCATAACCAAGCTGGGGCCGGTCGTCGATCACCCGCTGCGCACGCGCGATATCGATCCCCGGTGCCATCATCGCCAGCAGGACGGCCTGTTTCGGGCCCAGCGTATTCACATTGATGGGGGACAGATCGGTCACCGGCAGGGCACAGAGGAAAGGTCGTAAGGCCGCATAGACAGGCGCGCGCACCCCGGCAACCGCGCGCAACTCGCTGGGGTCGATCATCAGCACATTCGATGTGCGATATGGCGTCGGCGCATTCGCATAGGTTGCGTCCTCGGCACCGCCGGGTAGCGGGATGCCATCGGTATCGATCCAGTCCGCCGTTGCCGCCGATATGCCGCGCGCTTCCCCTGCCGGAACGTCAAGCAGGACCATCAGCCGTTCGAATTGGGCAACACCGCCGGGGCGAACAGCGTATCCGCCCTGCCCATCATCAATCACGACAGAGTTAAGATTAAAGCAATTGCCACTATCGTCGAGTTGCGCCGTCGCGATCCCCTTGTCGATCGGAAATTCGGTCGGCTGGCCCGCCCAGTTTCCCTGCAACGTCGTCTTGGTCGCGTTGGTCTGGAGCAGGTCACCGATCCGGTATAACGCAATGGTTTCAGCGGCCATGCCATAGCTGCGCGCCTGGTCAATTGCCGCACCGTTGGTCGCGAGCTTCGTCGATATTTTGAGTTTTTCAAGACTAGCCGCAGCCAGAACTGCCATGACGGCAACGAGCAGCAGGACCGATAGCAGCGCTGCGCCTTGTTCGGATTGCTTTCTCATCTGACGTTGGCCCCGACCAGAAACGCCATCATTAGCGCCGGCTGCCCCTGTCGCTTGACAATCAGTTCGACCGCTTTGGGCATTGAGGCAGGCGCAGGATTTTGCCAACTGGCAGCCCACACACCTTTGTCGCGATAGCGCAAGCGGACGTTTTCGACATTGTCGGCAAGCACCATCGCAGGACCTGCCGTCGCCCCATCCACCATTGCATAGGTGCGCCGTTCGAGACGCCCCTGATCAAGGGCAATTTCGACGCGCTGGATCGATGCGCGCGGGTTGCCTTCGGGGTTGGTCCATCCGCCACGGACATAGCGCAGCATCGGCAGCGTGCCCACACCGTTCGTGCCACTAAACGCAGGCTGGTTCGCCCCGATCACATCGCGGGTGATGCGGGGGAGAGCTTGAGCCAAATCGCTGGCAAGGAGCGATGCCATGCGCTGGTCATTTGCCACCGCATCGAGCCGCTGTGCGGCCGCCGCCTGCGCGCGAACGCTGAATGTCAACAACGATACCCCCGCCGCTGCGAGCATGCCAAAGATCAGCAACGCGACCATCATCTCGATGAGAGTAAAGCCATTTTGCTCCCTCATTCGATGGTCCTTGCCATCGAAAGGACACCGCTCTGCCGTCCGGCATCGTCCCTGACCGCAATGTCGACGCGGACAATCCGCGCATCATCGGTGCGCTTCGTTTCCCGCGCCCAGGTCCATGTCCGCCCCGCATTCACGACCGCACCGGTCGCTTCGCCGATGGCTGGCGCGCGGACATCGGTCATGACCTGGACGGCCAGATTGCGCGTGACGATTTGCCCGACCGTGCGGTCGGAAAGCACTGCCGTCGATGAAATTGTCGCCCCTTCAAGGCGGAGCAATGCAAGCGCGGCAAGGCTGAAAATCGCCATCGCGACCAACGTTTCGATAAGTGTAAATCCACTTTCACGATCCGACACGTATGGCTCCGTTTCCCGAGACCGTGACCGTGGCCCGCGCATTGTCACGCACCAATGTAATTGTCGCGGGTGCCGACGGTGCACCGGTCGCATCGAATGTGATGGCCTCTCGCCCGTTCGAGCCAACCTCTGCACTGGTGCCGCCCGCCCATTGCACCGCCTTGAAAGGGCGGTCGGTCATCGCCTGCCACACACCGCGCCGCCGCCGTTCAACGCTGTATCCGCTGGCCGTCAGAACAACGCGCATGTCACGGCTCTGCACAATGGCCTCATCCCGTGCCGCTAACGTCCGCGCGGCAAATCGTTCAGCTTCGTCAATCACACGGCCGCGCGGATCGGGCATGGCAAAAATCACGACTGCCGATGTCAGCGCGATGATCGTCACGACGACCATCAGCTCGATCAGCGTGAAGCCGTGTTCGGCGGAACGCCTCAGGGACGTGAAACCGCTGTCGCGGTTACTGCCAGTTGCCAATGTCGGCATTTTCGCCTGTCCCTCCCGGCGCGCCGTCGGCCCCGAGCGTTGAAATATCAAACGTACCGTGCTGTCCGGGTGAAGAATATAAGTACGGGCGCCCCCAAGGATCATTGGGCAGCTTTTTGATATAGCCCCCCGCCTGATAACGCGTTGGATCGGTTAGTGAGGAAGGCGGTTTGACGAGTGCCTGAAGTCCGTCGCCGGTCGACGGATAAGCGAGATTGTTGAGGCGATAAAGCTCGAGTGCCTGATCAAGCGTTGCGATGTCGGCTTTCGCCTTCTGGTCATTCGCTTTGCCGAGGTTGGGCAGGACGGTGAGCGCCACCAGCGTCGCAAGCAGGCCAAGGATGACAATCACCACCATTAACTCGACGAGCGTGAAGCCATTCGCCCGCTTTTCGTCATTCCAGCGCAAGCTGGAATCCCTTGGCGCTGACACGCCTTCTTCCGTCATGGGATCCCAGCTTTCGCTGGGATGACGCAGGTCGAGTTCATTCATTATGCACCGGCCAATGTTTCAAGTTGAAGGATCGGCAGCAGAATCGAGAGAACGATCAGCGCCACTACGACACCCATAATGACGATGATCGCGGGTTCGAGCAATGACAGCGCCGTCGCTGTAAACCCGTCAAACTCGCGTTCGAGATAAGCCGCCGCACGCTCGAGCATCTGGTCAAGCTGCCCTGAAGATTCACCCGATGCCGCAAGATAGACGAGCAGCGGTGGAAACATATCCGCGCGCTTCAACGCTGCCGACAGGCTGCCGCCCCCGCGAACTGCTTCGACAATGTCATCGGATGCTGCCTTCAGACGCCGGTTGTGGATGGTCTGGCCGGTCAGGATCAGTCCCTCGAGCAGCGGCAACCGACTCGCCACCATCGTCGACAAGGTCCGCGCCATCCGCGCCGCGTGGAGATCGCGCGCCAGCCGACCGATCAGCGGCAGACGCAACCACCATGTGTCGAAACGCAGGCGAATGGCCTCATCCTGCAATGCCCGCCAAGCGACGAACCCAGTCACTGCCATCGCAATCAGCAGTGCCCACCAATAGCTGGCGAGAAACCCCGAAATGCCCATCACGATCCGCGTGATCAGCGGCAGTTTCTGGCCGATTGTATCGAATTGCTCGACAACCTTAGGCACGACCCAAATCATCAGTGCCATCACGACAAAACTCGCGACGAATGCCAGAACAATGGGATAGGCGAGCGCCGTTGTCACTTTGCCGCGCATTGCCGCTTGGCGCTCCTGCAAATCGGCAAGGCGTTCGAGAATTTCAGGCAACGTCCCCGCGCTTTCGCCCGCTGCAACCATCGCGCGGTATAGCGGTGGAAAGCTTTTCGCCTCGCGCCCCATGCTTTCGGACAGGCGACGCCCTTCGAGCACACCGGCGTGGACCCGCTCGATGACCGCCTGAACCTTCGTATCCTCGCTCTGCTGGCCAATGGTGCGCAGCGCTTCTTCGAGCGGTGTGACCATCGCCAGCGTCGACAACTGCCGCGTGAACAAAGTCAGTGCCTTGCTGCTCAGCCGCCGCCGCGTCAGTGCCTCGAACGAAATCAGCGGCGCGGCACGCACGGCTCCCGGCGTCGCTTGTTCGAGACTGACAACGTAGAACTTGCGGGCACCCAGCCGGACGCGTGCGTCGTCCATCGTTTCTGCCGCAACTTGCCCACGCCGCTCGCGCCCGGCGGGATCGAGCACGAGATAATCGAAATCAGCCATCGTCGGACCCGCGCCGTGAAATGCGCACGGCTTCCTCGGGTGTGGTCAGCCCTTCGATCACCAACTGGCGCGCAGCTGCGCTCAAATTGGGTTCGCGGGCATAGGCATGGCGGGCAATTGCAACCTCATCGCCGCCGTCGTTGATAAGGCGGCGGATGGTGTCATCGATACGGATCGCTTCAAACACGCCGATGCGGCCCTTGAAACCTGTGCCGCCGCAGGCATCGCAACCACCGGGTTCATAAACAACCGTACCGAGATCGACACCGAGCAACGCCGCCACCGATGCCGACGCGGCTTCGGGCTTTCGGCAAGTCTGGCAAAGCCGCCGCACGAGCCGCTGAGCCACGATCGCTCGCAAAGTCGAGGCAAGCAGAAACGGCTCGATTTTCATGTCGCGCATCCGCGTGATCGCGCCGACCGCATCGTTGGTGTGGACCGTAGACAGCACCAGATGCCCGGTCAGCGACGCCTGCACCGCGATCTCCGCCGTCTCGCGGTCGCGGATTTCGCCGACCATGACGACGTCAGGATCCTGCCGCAAGATCGCGCGCAGGCCCGCGGCAAACGTGAGCCCGACTTTGGGATTGACCTGCGTCTGCCCGATGCCGTCGACGGCATATTCGACCGGGTCTTCGACGGTCAGGATGTTCTGCGAGCCGTCATTCAGCAGCCTGAGGCCGGCATAGAGCGTTGTCGTCTTGCCCGATCCTGTCGGCCCCGTGACGAGAATGATCCCGTTCGGTTCATTGAATGCCTCGCGCAACAACGCATTCAATTGCGGTGCCATACCCAGGACATCCATATCGATCCCGGCATTCTCCTTGTCGAGGATACGCAGCACAACGCGCTCGCCAACGCGACTGGGCAGCGTCGAGACGCGCACATCGAGCAGCTTGCCCGCCAGCGTCAGCGATATGCGACCGTCCTGCGGCACGCGCCGTTCGGCAATGTCGAGCCGCGCCATCACTTTAATTCGGCTGACAATCACCGGCGCGACATGCGGCGGCATGCGCAGCGTCTCGCGCAGCAACCCGTCAATCCGCATCCGCACGACAAGTCCGCTTTCATAGGGCTCGATGTGGATATCCGAAACGCCCTGCCGCACGGCCTCAGCAATAATGCCGTTGATCAGGCGGATTGCGGGGGCATCATCGGCGGTATCAAGCAAATCCTCGGCACTTGGAATACCGCCCGCCAGCATGTCCAGATCATCCGCGCCAAGTGCCATGGCCGCTGCGGCACCATCCATCTTGTAGCTGTCCGACAGCAATCGGTCGAACTCGGTCGCATCCGCCGATTTCACGTCGAACGACTGCGCCAAAAAACGACGAACTTCGATTAGGATTTTGGGATCACTGCCCTCACGCAACGCCACTGATGGACGGCCATCCTCACCATACTGCACCACCACGCCAAATTTGCGTGCAAAACCATAAGGCAGGTTGCTGGTCAGTGCCTCAGTTGGGGTCACTGGCTTTTCGCCTGCTGGGGGGAAGCTCGACGGGGCGGATAACAGACCGCGACCGCGTTTCGGGAACAAGCAATACAGGCGCAGCGTTCGCGGGTGCAGGAACAGGAACAACGACTGTGCCCGGTGGCGCAACCACAGCCGGTTCGACCGGTAGTTCGACCCCCATATAATCGCGCAACAATTCATCGATGGTCGGTTCGCGGTCAGGGCGGTCCACGCGCTGCTGGTTGCGGATATAGCCGAGCCTCTGTTCCGCCAGCCTGCGCGCGTCCTCGGCCGACCGCATGATTGTCGGGCGGATAAACACCATCAAGTTTGTCTTGCCGCGCGACTTGCTGCGCGAGCGGAACAACTCGCCGAGAACCGGAATATCGCCCAATAGCGGCACTTTTTCCAAAGTCCGACGCTCGTTGTCGTCGAGCAATCCACCGATTGCCATGATAGCGCCGTCGTCAACCGTCATCGTCGTCTGGATTTCGCGTTTGTTCAGGATCAGGTCCGCCGAATTATTGCTGACCGCACCCGCAATCGAACTGACTTCCTGTCGCAGGAACAGCTTGATGGATCCGCCCTCGCCGATCTGCGGTTTCACTTCGAGCTGGATACCGACATTCTGGCGCTGCACCGTGCGGAACGCGTTGTCGAAATTACCACCCAGTTTTTCACCCGTCGTAACAGGCACTTCCTGCCCGACAAGGATCTTCGCTTCCTGATTGTCGAGCGTCACGACCGACGGCGTCGACAATAGGTTCGACTGATTGTCCTGGCTCACAGCATTGATGATCGCGCCAAGATAAAGGTTGCCAAGCTGGAACGCCCCGCCAACCGTGCCGCCCGTTGCGGATGCAACGGCGCCAAGCGCGTTATTGATCAGTTCGCCACCCGTTGCATTGCCCGATGTCGTTGTCGTTGTCGTGCCGTTGACCGTCGTGGTCGTCGTCGTGCCGCCGCTCAATTGGTTCTGGAGCAGCGCCCCCGCAATGGGCACGATCGACGGCGTGACGTTGGAATAGGTCGTGAAGGCACCGCCGGATGGTCCGCCGAATCCGAGCTGGATACCCAGCTTGCGCGCGGCGGTATCCGAAATCTCGACGATAATGGCTTCGACCAGCACCTGCTCGCGCCGCGTATCAAGCTGGCGGATGACTTCGCCCAATGTCCGCTGCACGTCGGCCGGCGCGGAAATGATGATCGCGTTGGTACCTTCATAGCGCGCAATGACGGTCTTGCCGCTGCCACCGGTCGCGACCGACGATGTTGTCGAAACCGGAACCGGTGTCGATGGAGACGTCGCAGCACCGACAACCTGCGGCGTCACGCTCGAAACCGATTGCCCCGCAAGCTGCTGCAACACGGGCAACAACTTCTCGGCATCGGCATGTTGCAGGAAAACAACGCGGATTTCGGAGCCCGCCGCCGCACGTTTGTCGAGATCGGCAATAATCTCGGCAAAGCGTCCGACCGTCGGGGCATCGCCACGCAG
>JANOZQ010000131.1:0-1584 GCA_031429555.1 Sphingomonas sp.
GCGAGCCCGATCACCCGCCCGAGCAAACGGTGCACCCATTCCCAGAAGAAAATAAACTTGAACTGCGCCATCGTCATGTCGGCATTCATCGCGGCATATTGCGGAATGCGCTTGTAAGCGTCGAACGCGACCTGCCATGCCACATCGGTCAACGGCGGGATCGCCCCGCTGACCGGTTTCCATTCGGTAATCGACAATCCCGATTCGGTCAGGCGCGTGATCCCGCCGACAACGACCATGAGGAACACGAGCGCTGCGACGGCAAAAAGCCAGTTCGCAATGGCGCGGGGATGCGCGACAACAGGAGTCGAAAACAATACGCGTGTCGCCATAGCGACCACATAGGTGCGCCGGATGCCAAACGAAAGCTGTTAACCAATTCTTGACCATGATTGCGATAATTTAATGCAATGAACAGTGCCGCTATGACCACAACCGAGCAGGTGCGCCCGACTCCGGTGCGGGTTGCCGACGATCATATGGGTCGCTTGCTGTTTTCGCTGCGCATGATCGGCGATTTGCAGTTGAAAACGATCTGGCGGTTTCTCGCGCCTCAGTTTCGCACGATGAAGGGCGACCTGCTTGACGTCGGTTGCGGCGAAATGCCGTTCCGCGCCTTTCTACCCGAAACGGTCCGTTATACCGGCATCGACGTGCCGCAAGCCGGGGCATTCAGCATGGCCGGTGGTGCCGATGTCCACGAATTCGATGGGCGCACGATCCCGTTCCCCGACGCAAGTTTTGACCATGTCCTCTGCACCGAAGTGCTCGAACATGCCGAAGACCCCGAAATGCTCGTTGCGGAAATGCACCGTGTCTTGCGTCCGGGCGGGGCTCTGATCGCCACAATCCCCTTTTCGGCGCGCGTGCATTATGCACCCTATGATTTTCAGCGGTTCACCCGCTTCGGCTTGCAACGCCTGTTCGCCGACTTCGAACAGCCCCGCATCGACGAGCGCGGCGACGACATTGCGGTCATCGCCAACAAGCTGATCGTGCTGTGCGCACGGCTTGTCCGACCGTCACGATGGCTGCCGGTGACGTTGCCAGGTGCGATCCTTGTCGGCGTAGTGGCAGGCTTTTTCCTGTGCCTCGCGCACCTGTCGATGAGGCTCGGGTGGGGATCGACCGACGATCCGCTCGGCTATGCGGTTATAGCGACCCGCAGCATTACCTGACCGCTATTTCTTCCCCAGCAATTCTATGACCGCAACCGTCATGGCTGTTGCACCCGTTGTGACAGCCGCGCGGCCATCGACTTTGAACAGGCCCGAATGGTGGCCCGCGACTGCCGGACCGCCATTTTTCTCGGCGTCAAATGCAGCTTGCGGTGTACCGCCCACAGCAAAGTAGAACCCGGGAACTTTCAGATCGGGCGCGACGAAATAGGCGAAGTCTTCGGCACCCATGCCTTTCTGCGCCCACGGCGTTACTGCTGCGGCACCCAATTCGCGCTTGAACGCCGCGTTGATCCGCCGAGCAAGCGGCGCATCGTTGATTGTCGTTGGCGTCCCGCCCGTCACTTTGACGATGGGCAGCAAGGCATCGGGCAAGCCGTTTGCCCGACCGATACCGTCCGCCACA
>JANOZQ010000132.1:0-2417 GCA_031429555.1 Sphingomonas sp.
ACGCTGGGGTTGGACACGAAAACATCGACAACCGGTGCCGGAAGCGTGATCAGCTGGCCGCGCCCCTTGGACAGGTAAAGCTCACCAGCAGGGCGCTGGACGCCAGCGGGCATTGCGCGTGCCTTCACGACTTTGACGATCTTTGCGCGCGCCTTTTTGCGCGGGGCGGCGTCGGCGGCAGCGACCGATCCGAAGATCATGGCCGCACCGATGGCCAGCGCGACGGGACGCGCAAGGATGATTGACTTGGACTGCATGTTATTTGCCCCCAAACGGAACTTCAGTGACGGTGTTACCGCGTGCAACGCGGACAATCGGAATATTGGTCGCGACGACAACGTCGCCCTTGGTCGCAGTCATAGCGACGGCCGTGCCCAGACGGTTGAGGTTCGATAGCGCCGACGGCGGGATCAGAGGGACGCTGCGGCGCTGGAAGCGCGACACATCGGCACCGGTGACATAACTGTTGCTGTCAGTCGGACGCGATGTGATCGCCGCGATGGCGGCTTTGTCGTTCACAGGGTCAAGACCTTTTGGCACAGTGACCTCACCGGCAGCAATGGCACGATCAAGATCGGACGCATTGTCGGCAATTGACCGCAGACTGAGTGACAGCTGGCCAAATGTTTGCGCGACGGCAATTTTTTCTGCAATTCGCGGCGTAACTTCAAGCGTAATCGTTGCAAAGGTGACGACGGTCTTTTGACCCTTTTCATCCACCGGCTGCGTCGAGCGCTGGTCCGTCGCAAGGACACGTAGATTGCGGACGATTGTTTCCACTGTCTTCAATGGCGGACCGTCGCCGGTCACTGTCTGGGTCAGCATCAAGTCGATGTGATCGCCCGGGAAAGCAAAACCGGCAACGCCTGCTGCTTGTCCATTCACCTGAATGGTGACGGCACGCATGCCGGCGCCGAGCGCGGCAGCTAAAAAGCCACGGTCACCGGGTTCAACCAGCGACCCTTGTGTGATGGGCTGACCCGCCGAAATCGTATTGCGGACAACAGTGCCTGCAAGTGCCTGTGGGTCGACTTTACCCTTTAGATAATAGGCGTTCTGGATCAGATCCTTGGGCCAGGGCTGATAGCGGAAGCTGTCCGGACCCAAGATCGTGCCGACAGGTAATGCCCGCGTAGCAACGAGAACTTCGGGACCGGTCGGTGCGGGGGCAATGATTTGCGCCACAGCAGCAGGCGCTGACTGGCTAAACATGCTTCTGGCCATCACTGCCGTTACGGCTGCGATAACAAGCGCTCCAACGAGCAGGGCAATCTTTTTAGGCTCCATGACGTAAAAGCGCCTCCCAAGCGCAAGTCTTTGCGTTCCCCGCTGTTATGACGGGGCAGTGGTTAAGATATCGTTTGGAAGATGATCCAAAGTCCGGCGGCAGAAATTGCGATGCCATACGGAATTTCGGGCTGGCCGGGTTTCCCTGCAAACCGGTGATGTGCGAGCATCGCCAGTGTTAGTAATCCGCCGAGGATCGACATGATGAGCAGCAGATTAAGCATCGCGCCAACCGGGAACCAGAGCCCGAGTGCAGCGATCAATTTAACATCGCCGCCGCCCATCGCGTTGATAGCAAAGAAGATAAGGAACAAAAGAAACAGCCCGACCGCGAGGATGATTTGAATCCCGATGTCGGGCCAAAGATCATAGCCTTGCGCCCACCATAGCAGCGGAGCCGCGAGCGCGATGCCGCCGGTCAGCCAATTCTCGATGAGCCGCCGCCGCCAGTCTCCGACCGCCGCAACAACAAGCACGACAGCAAGGACGGCGAGCAAAGCCTGTGTATAGAAAATGGTTTCCATGATTTTAAGCTCTAGACGCGGAGCCTTGCTAAAACGTAACCACATGCCCGATGACTTTTGACCGCCGTGCTTTTCCCGCAAACTCCTTCATAGAAATAACGCCCGCCCGTGATGGCTGGCCGCTTCGGACTTACGGTCAACCTGCCCTGGGGAAAGAGCGAGGTTCGATCCTGTGGCTGGGCGGGCGCGGTGACATATTCGAGAAATATATTGAAACGCTCGATCGCTGGTCGCGTGAAGGCTGGAGCATCACCAGCTTCGACTGGCGCGGGCAGGGCGGTTCGGGCCGCGTCGGCGGCAACCCCAATGTCGGTCATATCAATGACTACGCGACGTGGATCGACGATCTTGCCGACTTTTACGCAAGCTGGGCGGCACGCGCGCCGGGTCCGCATGTTGTGATGGGGCACTCGATGGGCGGACACCTCTTGCTTCGCACACTGGCCGAAAAGCGGATCACGCCGGATCGTGTTGTTCTGGTTGCACCGATGCTCGGGTTTGAATCGGGGATTATTCCGTTCCCTGTTGCGTTCTGGGTTGCGCGGGTAATGGCGCAGATAAAGAACGAGATGCGTCCGGCGTGGAAGCATAATGAAAAGCCGTCGC
>JANOZQ010000133.1:0-3291 GCA_031429555.1 Sphingomonas sp.
AGCGATCAACATCGAACTGCAATTCGGCAAGGCTCGCAGTCGGAAATTTGTCTTCGACTTCGTCACGTAACCGGTCATCGCTATTGTCGGGCACCAGCATCAGGATCAGATCCTCCAGCCCCGGATTATGGCCGCACATCATCACGCGGTTGATCGCGTCATCCTGGTCATGCACCACGTCCAATAACGTCGCACCCGACGCGAGATAAATCCGCCGGTCCCAATGCGGATGAAGGATACGGCCATAGCCTTCCCACAGGCCGTCGAGCGTGTCGACACAGCGCACGGCGGGCGACGACACGATCGCATCGAACACGAGACCCAGATTGCGCATGTGAAGCCCCACCGTCTTCGCGCCCTTCATCCCGCGCGGATTGAGCGCTCGGTCGAAATCACGGGCGACGGGGTCATCCCAGCCCGATTTGGCATGGCGGAGCAGCGTTAGTGTCTTCACGCCGCCCTGATGGCGCAAAGTGATGACTGTTGGAAGACCGCCCCGCCTAAAAACTCACGCGCCCCGTAATCCGGAAATCGCGCCCGCTCAGCGGCGCATAATCCTTCAGGAAACTTGCATGCCGCCGCGCTTCGACATTGAAGATGTTGTTGGCCGATAGCGTGAGCGTCGCTTTGCTCTCCGCACCGAACGGGCGGACAGTGGCGCTGGCATTGACCAGCGTGAATCCCGGCGTTGCGGTTTCGAATGCAGCGACCCTGTCCTGCCTGGCGGTCCATTCAACTTCGGCGCGCACGTCGAGCACATCGGATTTGCCTTCGATCCCGCCAAGCAAGCGGAGCGGCGGAATGCGCGGGACCGACCCGGTGCCCGTAATCGTGGCGCGCGTGTAATCGCCCACGCCGTCGATATTGATCCCAAATCCGCCAAGTGTAGCGACTTTCGCCGAGAACTCAGCCTCGACGCCATAATAACGCGCATCAGCCTGCGCAAACTGGAACACCGGCAGGTCATCGATCACCGCGCCAGTTTGCGCTTCATAGATATAGTTCGAGAACCAGTTGTAATAGGCCGCGACACTGAAACTAAACCCCGGTCGAGACGCGCGCAGCGACGCTTCGACGCCGTTGCTCACTTCTTTCACGAAATCAGGATCGCCGATCTCGAAGGCCTGCGTTCCGGCGTGCGGCCCATTGGCGAACAGCTCTTCGGCGGCTGGTGCGCGCTCGGTGTGCGATCCGGTCACCCCGATCCGCACGCCCTCGGCCAGTGCATAGCTTGCACCAAGCGACCCCGAGACTGCGCTGAAATTACGGCGCAGATCGGGATTGCCGATTGTAGGACTGGCCACTGCGCTCAGGTTGGTGTGTTCATACCGCGCCCCCACTTCGGCCTTGAACGGTCCTGCATCGATTTCCTGCAATGTGAACACCCCAAATTGCTGTGTCGTATTTTCGGGCACGAACGCTTCGGCGCCGATCACGTTGAAATCACGGATCGCCAGTTGTGCACCAAACGCCCCGCGCCAGTTGCCGCGCTTGGCCTGTGCAAACTCCAGCCGACTTTCGACGGACTTGTTGAGGAACGTCGTTCCCACCGCGCCCGTGTCGTCAATTTCCTGATGCTGATAATCGGCAAACGCCGTGCGAAAGCGGATCGTGTCTAGAAAGCCGCCGCCGACATTCACTTCGGCCCGCAAATCGGCGCGGTCCTGCTTCAGTTTCAACCGGACCTGTTCGACTTCGATTGCGGGGTCGAGCGAGTAGCGCACCGGCACCCCATAGAGGCTGTCATAATGACTGAACGATGCGCCAATCGTGCCGCCGTCGAGGATCAGTGCCGCCCCGCCCGCCACTTCCCATGTCGTTGCTGCACTGTTGGGCAGCTTGCCCCGCAATGTCGCCAGATCGCGGATGTCGGGGTCCGCACTCGTCGCCGCTTGCGCCCGCAGCGGCTTCGACAAAATGAAATTGCCGGTGTCGAGGTCGCCGGTCTTGGCATAGCTGCCGTCGACGTGAACCACGAACTTGCCCCCAATAGGAAGATCGACTTGTCCGAAACCCGTCCGCTCTTGCGCGGCCGAGCCATAAGTGCCGATGACATCAATGTGGACCGCATGTTCGGGCACGCGGCGCGGAATCCGGCTGTCGAGCACGTTCACGACGCCGCCAATCGCCGACGATCCGAACAGCAAAGCCGCCGGCCCGCGCAACACTTCGATACGCTCGGACGTTAGCGGATTGACGACAACGGCATGATCGACTGATGTGTTCGATACGTCGATGCTGCCGATGCCGTCTTTCAATACGCGGACGCGCTCGCCCTGAAATCCGCGCAGCACGGGGCGACTGGCATTCGGGCCAAACGATGTTGCCGACACGCCCGGCAAATGTGCCAGCGTTTCGCCAATCGTCAGCCGCAATTCCCGCGTCAGCGCAGTGCCGGTCAACACCGACGTCCCTGCCAGCACGGCTTCGCGGTCGCGGTTATACGGTGCCGTAATAATGATCTCGGTCGATGCGCCGCCGTGGACATCATCGGCGGGCGGCGCTTCAGCGGCAAAAGCCACCCCGCCGCTTAACGAAAAAACCGCAACACTCGACAGCAAGATGGAACGACGCATGAAAAACTCCCGGGGCATAATCCGCACGCCCATAGTCGGTAAGTTTTCAGGATACAACATAACATATCGCGCTTGCGCAACGGTCTGTCTGCAAATTGGGGCGGGGCCGCAGCGACCCCGCCTGCTCAATCGCTAGAATTTAACCCCGACTTCGACACCAAAGATGCGCGGCTCGTTTACAAAACCGGTTAAGTTGTTGAAATCAATCGCCCCCACCGCCTCGGTTGTATCGGTTATGTTGCGCACAAAGCCCGCGACATCGAACTTCTCGGTCTTGTATCCAACCCGCAAGCCGCCCTCGAGCAGGCTCTTGCTGTTCAATTCGACGGACTCATACAGGAAGAAATTGATCTTCGACCGATACGCCCAATCGGTGTAGGCATAAAGCTCGCCGTTGCCGACCGGCACACCGTAGCGCGCGGTCCAGTTGGCGATCCAGCGCGGCGCCTGCGGCAGGCTGTTCCCGTTGATGTTCACGATCGCCGCCGAAAAAGGCGCGGCCGGCGTTACGATCGGATCGAGGATCGTGCACAGCGACACATTGGGGAACGTATCCGTGCGGACCGCACCGCACGCTGCCGTCGTCAGGCCCGCATCACGGATTTCGGTATGGTTATAGCTCAGACCTGCCGTCAGCAGCAGCGCCGATACCGGCTTCAGTTCCAGATCGGCTTCAAAGCCATAGCCCCGCACATTCTTTGCATTGATCAGGCGA
>JANOZQ010000134.1:0-6393 GCA_031429555.1 Sphingomonas sp.
ATGGTGCGACCGGGCCATCCGACACCATCAAGATTTCGGCCAATCGCGATGGCACCTTCAACATCGTGCCCACGCTCGATTATGCCGACAAGGCGCTGTTCGGCCTGACCGATCCGCGCGGCTGGGGCTTCAATGGCACGACCGCGGTTGTTCAGGCCGGCTTTCTTAACCAGCCACGGTTCAAGGACGATCTGAAGTCTCTCCGTGCCAGCCTCGACGGTGAATTCGCAAATGCTGGTGCCTTGAAGAGTTGGGAGATCGGGGCAAATTACAGCCGCCGTCAAAAGACGAGCCTGTACAAGTCGTTCTTCCTCTGCCCGAAGGGCGCTGGAACGGGCTGCACAGTGGCGAGCGGCACGCCTACCTTTGTGCCGGTGCCTGATGCAGCCAAGATCGGAACGCTCTCGCTCGATTATCTCGGCGTGCCGAAGATGCTCGTGCTCGATCCGATCTATCTTTATAACAATACACTCAACGCCGCGTTTGACAACCGTCCCGGTTCGTTGGTGCGCGACAACGTGATCACCGAAGATGTCATCACGGGCTACGCGAAGTTGAATATTGACGGTGAACTCGGTGGAAAGAAGATCGGCGGTTCACTCGGCCTTCAGGTGGTCCACACCAAGCAAGGCTCGACCGGCACGCTGTCGTCATTCAGCACGATCAACGGTGTTCCCACTGTGTCAATCGCGCCAGCAAAGGGTGGTGCAAGCTACACCAATTTCAATCCTAGTGCCGTTTTGTCAGTCGAGCTGATGGATAACTTTTATGTAAAATTGTCGGCGTCGCACACGATGGTCCGTGCCCGTCTCGATCAGGAGCGCGTGAACCAGGAAGTGAGCATAGACTTCACGAAGATCGCCAATACCGATCCCGGAAACAGCGGTTTCAGCTCGAACGGCGGCAACCCCGGCCTGCGTCCCTATCAGTCGACCAATTTCGACATCTCGGTTGAAAAATACTTTGATCGCGGCGGCTATATTTCTGTGGCGGGATATTTCAAAGATCTGAGCGACTTCGTGAACACGGGCAACGCGACCGCTTATGATTTTTCGGCACTTGCCAATGCTTTGCGTGCGGCGGGTTATACCGGCCCGATCGGAACCAACTTCGGCCGCCTGAGCTTCCCTGCCAACAACGGCAAGGGCTACATCATCGGGACTGAAGCGACACTCAATCTGCCGTTTGCAAACGTTACCGATAGCCTTGACGGCTTTGGCTTCTTCGGCAGTGCGTCCTACACGGATAGCAGCGTAAAGCTCGGTACCAATCCCGATCCAATCACAGTGCCGGGCTTGTCGGACTGGGTCGCAAACGCATCGCTTTACTATGAAAAGAACGGCTTTCAGATCCGTGGCAGCTATCGCTATCGTGCGCCGTTCCTTGGCGAACTCGCAGGGCTTTCGGCCAATCCCGAGTTCCGTCAGGCAAAGGCCGAAGTCGTGGTCGATGCGCAGATTGGCTATGAGTTCCAGAGTGGTCCGCTAAAAGGTCTGGCGATCATGCTCGAGGGCAAAAACCTGACCGATCGTCCGTTCATCACCTTTGAAAACGATGATCCACGTCGAGTGCGCGAGTATCAGCGCTATGGACGCGATTACTATCTCGGGGTGAGCTACAAGTTCTGATCCCGGGTCGCGGGAACCGGCGGGGCCGTGTAAGGCTCTGCCGGTTTTCTCGTTAAGGAGTAAATGGTGACCGAGGCCGACCCACTCCGTATTGTTATCGCTGGCGGAGGGACATCGGGATGGATGGTCGCGGCCGCGATGGCGCATTTTCTTGAGCGCGGTTTTCACGTTTCGCTGGTCGAATCCGAAGAGATCGGGACAGTCGGGGTCGGCGAGGCGACAATCCCGCAAATCCGCCTCTTTAACGACGCGCTTGGGCTGGACGAGAACGCGTTTCTTGCCGCGACTCAGGGCACCTTCAAGCTGGCAATCGAGTTCGTTGGCTGGCGCAAAGCGGGCGAGCGGTACATGCACGCCTTTGGCGATGTTGGCCGCGATGTCGGCCTGTTGCCCTTTCACCAGAATTGGGTGCGCGCGCGGCAGGAGGGGATCGCGGATGAATTGTCGGCTTACTCGCTGAACAATCTGGCGGCGCTGGGCAACCGAATGCAGCGTGGGCCAGCGCGGACGGCGAATATGCTGCCGCCGATGCCTTATGCATTTCATTTTGATGCCGGACTTTATGCGCAATATCTGCGTCGCTTTGCTGAGGCGCGCGGGGTCGAGCGGACCGAAGGCAAGATCGTTCAGGTTCGCCGTGATGGTGAGAGTGGCGATGTTTCGTCGCTAAAGCTCGACAATGGCGCCGAGATTGCGGGCGACGTGTTTATCGATTGCACCGGCTTTCGCGGGTTGCTGATCGAACAGACTCTGAAGTCGGGATATGACGACTGGACGCACTGGCTGCCGTGCAACCGCGCGCTGGCTGTGCCTTCGGAAAAAGCAAAGGACTTCACGCCCTACACGCGGGCCTCGGCGCATTCGGCGGGATGGCAGTGGCGCATTCCGTTGCAGCACCGGACCGGCAACGGGATTGTCTATTCGAACGAGTATTTGAGCGACGACGAAGCGGCGGCGCAGTTGCTGGCGGGTCTGGATGGGGAGCCTCTTGCCGATCCGCGCCCGATCAAGTTCGTGACCGGCAAGCGGCGCGAAATCTGGAAGAATAATGTGATCGCCGTGGGGCTTGCCTCGGGTTTCATTGAGCCGCTTGAATCGACCAGCATCCATATGATCCAGTCGGCGATCTCGCGTATCCTAAAATTGATGCCGGGCCGCACCACGACACAGGCCGACCGCGACGAATATAATCGGCAGAGCGACTTCGAATATGAGCGCATCCGCGATTTCCTGATTTTGCATTATATAGCCAACGAACGGGACGAACCGTTTTGGCAGGCGTGCCGCGAACGGCCGATACCCGATACCCTCGCACACAAGCTGCGGCTGTGGCGCGGCAATGGCCATATCAGCCGCGAACATGAGGAATTGTTCACCGAAGTCGGCTGGTTCCAGGTTCTGGTGGGGCAAGGGATAATCCCGGCGGGGACACATCCGATTACCGACAGCATCTCGAAGGCAGATTTGCAGGAGTATATGGACGTGATTGCCAAGCTGACCGCGCGCGAAGTGGCGCAAATGACGGACCATGCCACCTTTGTTGCGCAACATTGCGCGACGCGCGAGGCGGTGGCGGCATGAGCATTACCGCCGCCCTCCTGATTTTTGCAGGCGCGACTCCGGCGGTCGATTATCGTGCGCGGTTGCCCGAAGACGAAGTCATGTATTTCATGCTGCCCGACAGGTTCGAGAATGGCGATACGAAGAACGACCGTGGCGGCTTGAAGGGGGATCGCCTCAAAACCGGCTACGACCCGACGTCGAAGGCGTTTTACAATGGCGGCGACCTCAAAGGATTGACCGCGCGGTTGGACTATATTCAGGGCATGGGCGTCACCGCGATCTGGCTGGGCCCGATTTTCAAGAACAAGCCCGTGCAGGGCGCGTCGGGCAATGAATCGGCGGGATATCATGGTTACTGGGTAACCGATTTCACGACAGTTGATCCGCACCTGGGTACTGACGCCGACATGAAGGCGTTTGTCGATGCAGCGCACGCGCGCGGTATCAAGGTTTATATGGACATTATCGCCAACCACACAGCGGATGTGATTGCGTATCGCGAATGCCCGAATAGCAGTTGTGCGTATCGCAGCCGCGCGGACTATCCCTACCAGCGGCGGGGCGGCTCCAATGGTGCGGCGATCAATTCGGGATTTGCAGGGGATCAGGTCCAGACGGCGAAGAATTTCGCCAAACTGACCGATCCGACCTATGCCTACACGCCGTTTATTCCAAAAGGCGAAGAACGGGTGAAAGTGCCCGCGTGGTTGAACGACATTAGCTTATACCACAATCGCGGCAACACGACGTTCACCAACGAAAACTCGACCATGGGTGATTTCGTAGGCCTCGACGACCTGATGACCGAAAACCCCAAAGTGATAGCCGGGATGATCGACATTTTCGGCAGCTGGATTGATCGTTACGGGATCGACGGTTTCCGCATCGATACGGCGCGCCACGTGAATGCGGAATTCTGGCAGGCTTTCGTTCCCGCGATGATCGAGCGCGCAAAAGCCAAGGGCATTCCCAATTTCCATGTGTTCGGTGAAATCGGCGGTGTCGGGCTCGAGCCGGGAAAGCTCGCTGTGCACACGCATACGGCGGCGTTCCCCGCGACAATCGATTTCGCGTTTCGTCAGGCAGTCATAAACACAGTCGGTGGCACGGCACCGACCGAGCAACTCGAAGAGCTTTTTGGGCAGGACCCGCTCTATAAGGGCGGGGAGGCGATGGCGCGTATCCAGCCGACCTTTATCAGCAATCACGACAATGGGCGCTTTGCCTATTTCGTGCGGCAGGCATTGCCCAAGGCAAGCGACGCGGAAGTGCTGAAACGCGTCATCCTCGGTCACGCGATGATGATGACGTTGCGTGGTGTGCCGGTGATTTACTCGGGCGACGAGCAGGGGTTCGTTGGCGATGGCTGGGATCAGGATGGGCGCGAAACTTTGTTCGCGTCGAAAGTCGCGTCCTACAATGACAATAAATTGGTCGGGACAACATCGACGACGGCAAGCGCCAATTTCGTGACCACGCATCCGATCTATACGGCAATTGCCGACTTGAGCCGTCTGCGTGTTGCTGAACCGGCACTCCGGCGGGGGAAACAAGTGTTGCGTGCGCGCACCGACAAGCCGGGATTGTTTGCGATGTCGCGCTTGCTTGATGGTCGTGAAGTGCTGGTCGCGTTCAATACATCGACGAATTCAATTAACGTGAATGTTGAAATCGAAGTTGGTTCGTTGAGCTTCAAATCCTTGCATGGAAATTGCGCGCCCGCCGCGTCGGCCCCGGGCACGGTTTCCGTTAAGATCCCTGCGCTGGATTATGTTGTCTGTGCCACACAATGAGTGAAGCGTTGCGTGTTCCGACGACCAGCGTGAAGGACGAATGGTGGCGCGGCGCGGTTATCTACCAGATTTATCCGCGCAGTTTCGCTGACTCGAATGGCGACGGTATTGGCGACTTGCCGGGGATCACCGCGCAGCTCGACTACGTGGCGTCGCTGGGTGTCGATGCGGTTTGGATTTCGCCGTTTTTCACGTCGCCGATGAAGGACTTCGGCTATGATGTGGCTGATTACTGCGACGTCGATCCGATATTTGGGACGCTCGCGGATTTTGATTCGCTTGTCGAACGAGCCCACGAGCTCAGCCTGCGCGTTCTGATCGACCAGGTTTATTCGCACACATCGGATGCGCACGCGTGGTTTGCCGAAAGCCGGTCGGGCAAAGTGAATGCGAAGGCCGACTGGTATGTCTGGGCTGACCCCAAAGCGGATGGATCGCCGCCATCGAATTGGCAGTCGGTTTTCGGTGGACCGGCATGGACGTGGGACGCGCGGCGACAACAATATTACATGCACAATTTCCTGAGTTCGCAGCCGCAATTGAATGTGCACAATCCAGATGTGCAGCAAGCTTTGCTCGATACAGCGCGCTTTTGGCTCGATCGTGGCGTTAACGGTTTCAGGCTCGACGCCCTCAACTTTGCGATGTTTGATCCCGCGTTGACCGACAACCCTCCAGCGCCGCCCAGCAACAGCGTCAAAACGCGGCCCTTTGATTATCAGGAGCGCATCCACAACCAATCACATGCCGACATTCCCCATTTCGTCGAGCGTATCCGCGCTTTGACGGACAGCTATACTGGCGTCTTCACCGTTGCAGAAGTCGGCGGGACAAGCGCGATATCGGAAGCCGAGAAGAAG
Source organism: Sphingomonas sp. (assembly GCA_031429555.1). Taxonomy (GTDB): domain Bacteria; phylum Pseudomonadota; class Alphaproteobacteria; order Sphingomonadales; family Sphingomonadaceae; genus Sphingomonas_O. The sequence goes on from JANOZQ010000134.1 coordinate 5,845, forward strand.
GCCTTCATTGCGGGTGATGCGCGGCTCAACAGCGCTTATGGTTTTGAGTTTCTTTATGCCGACACGCTGACGCCTGCGTTGGTTCGTGAAACACTCGAGAATTGGCCTGAGTCCGATGGCTGGCCAAGCTGGGCGTTTTCAAATCATGACGCACCGCGCGCCGCATCGCGCTGGGCCGCGCCCGAGAACCGCCCCGCATTTACCCGGATGGCGCTGCTGCTATTGATGTGTTTGCGCGGCAACATTTTCCTGTATCAGGGCGAGGAGTTGGGGCTGACCCAGGTCGACATTGCATTTGACCAGCTGCAGGATCCCGAAGCGATTGCAAACTGGCCATTGACGCTCAGCCGCGATGGCGCGCGGACGCCGATGCCGTGGATTGCCGATGCGCTGAACGCTGGATTTACGGTAGGCGAACCTTGGCTGCCGCTGGGCGAGGATAATCAGGCAGCCGCCGTTGATGTGCAGGAGAGTGACTTACGGTCAGTGCTGTTGCTGACGCGGCGGCTGGTTGCCTTTCGCAATGCCAGTGACGCGCTGCGTTCGGGT
>JANOZQ010000135.1:0-2216 GCA_031429555.1 Sphingomonas sp.
GCACAGATCGTGAAAATATAGCGGAAACGCAGGCTGCGGTTGGTCTCGACTTGGTCCACGATAAGCCCCTTTGGCAATTTCACTGCCTTATCGTGGTGATCTTGTCTTATGGTTAACGCGCAAGCAACCGAGCCGCATGTGCCGCGTGATAGGTCAACACGCCCGAGCATCCGGCACGGCGAAACGCCATCAAGGTTTCCAGCACCAGCGCATCGCGGTCCCCTGCCCCCGCCGCTGCCGCCGCTTCGATCATCGCAGATTCGCCCGAAACTTGATAAGCGAAAACAGGAACTTCGAACCGTTCCTTCACCCGCCGAACAATGTCGAGATACGGCAGCCCGGGTTTGACCATCACGCTGTCGGCACCTTCGTCGATGTCGAGCGCCACTTCGCGCAAGGCTTCCTCGGCATTGGCAGGGTCCATCTGGTAGGTTTTCTTGTCGCCTTTCAGTAGCCCGCCCGACCCCACCGCATCGCGGAACGGGCCATAGAAGGCCGACGCATATTTTGCGGCATAAGCCATGATCTGCACATTGTGGTGCTCTGCCCCCTCAAGAGCGTCTCGGATTGCGCCCACACGGCCGTCCATCATATCACTCGGCGCGATAATGTCCGCCCCCGCTGCCGCTTGGTTCAGCGCCTGCGCAACGAGCACCTCGGATGTCGCATCGTTGATCACATAGCCGCCACCATCAACCAGCCCGTCATGCCCGTGCGCGGTGTAGGGATCGAGCGCCACATCCGTCAGGATGCCTACCTCGGGTACAGCTGCCTTCACGGCGCGGATCGCCTGACACATCAGATTGTCGGGATTAAGTGCTTCACGGCCATCTTCGGTCCGCAAGTCGCGTGGGGTGTTGGGAAACAGCGCAATGCACTTGATCCCAAGATCGCGTGCTTCCTTCGCACGGTCAACAATGCCGTCGACCGACCAGCGCGATACGCCGGGCAAACTCGCAATCAGCTCTTCCACCCCTTGCCCGCTCGTCACGAACAACGGCCAGATGAGATGCTGTGGCCCGAGATGTGTTTCGGCAAACATCGCGCGGCTCCACGGCGCGGACCGTGTGCGGCGAAGGCGGAGGGCAGGATAGTGCGACATGATCCGCCTTAAACCCGTTCAGGCAGCGTGCTGCAAGGGGGCGTCGTGCGATGGCGGGGGTGCGTCGATCATCCGTGCATTTCGCCACCCGCCCCAGCGGTGATAGGCAATTGCCAGAATCATCGTGACCGCCGAACTGATCGGAAAGCTGAGCCAAATCGCATCAGCGCCCCAGACCGGCCGCATCAGCCATGCAATGGCCAGGCGGAACGGGATCAGTGACGCCAGCAAAATGATCACTGGCGGCCACACCGATCCATTGGCGCGCACCGTGCCGAACAACGTCAGCGTGACGCCGAACATGATAAAATTCCACGTCGCCATCAGCTGTATGTGCTGGGCAATAGGCATTGCAGGCGAATTTTGGGCAAGGAACAAACCCAGCGCTTGACGATCAATAATAACAAGGATCGCAACCATCGACGTCGTTACGATCAGCGAGAACAACACACCCGACCGCGTGATACGGCTGACCCGGTCCCACCGGTTTGCGCCGATATTCTGTGCTGTCATCGTGCTGACGGCGCCGCCGATCGCCATTGCCGGCATCGAAATGTAGTTCCACAACTGCTGCGTCACGCCGAATGCGGCAGCCGTAATCACGCCCTCGCGATTGATCAGACCCACCATGACCAAGCCCGACCCCGCCACGATGACCATTTGAAGGGCCATCGGAAAGCCTTTGCCGAATATAATTTTCAGAATCGCTGGATCCGGGAGCAGATAGTGCCATTCTGCCCCGCGCAGCCGGATGGTAAGATCCTTGGCATAGATATGGATTAGCAAGCCGACGAGCGATGCATAAGCAGCGATCGTCGAGGCCCAGGCCGAACCCGCAATCCCCAAAGTCGGAAACGGGCCAATGCCGATCATCAGCAGCGGATTGAGTGCAATATCGAGCATCACGCTCACGATCATCCACACCAGTGGCGTCATGGCGTCGCCCGTCCCACGCAGGCTCATGGTGAGCAATACGACAACAAACGAAGCTGGCATCGAGAGGAACACGACTTCAAGATAGGACCGCGCCATCGGCATGGCTTCGGGGGGCGTTGCCAGCAGATGAAGCAGTGTTGGCGTCTCGAGATACCCGAACACGGCTATGACGAGCGAC
>JANOZQ010000136.1:0-1539 GCA_031429555.1 Sphingomonas sp.
CTGCCGGGGTTGCAAGCACGGCTGAATATCGAGCGGCTCGCGCCGTTTTTTGCCGATGTCCGCGCCGGAATCGCTGCCTCGTCGCGCCGTGCCGACCCGCGTATCGCGTTGCTGACGCCGGGGCGCTTCAACCAGAGCTATGCCGAACAGGCGCATCTGGCGCGTTATCTCGGGATGCTGCTCGTCGAGGGCGAAGACCTCGCGGTGCATGACGATCATCTTTATCTGCGCACGATCGAAGGCATGAAGCGAGTCGATGCGCTGTGGCGCCGGATTGACCCGCGCTTGATCGATCCTTTGGCGTTTGATTCGCGGTCACGCATCGGCGTGCCGGGGCTGATTGACGCGATGGGCGCGGGCAATGTCGTGATTGCCAATGCGCCGGGCGCGGGTGTGCTCGAATCGCCTGCGTTTGCCGCGTTCCTGCCACGCCTGTCGATGCGGCTGACGGGCGAGGATCTGCGGATGCCCAATATCGCAACATGGTGGTGCGGACAGGATAGCGAGCGGGCGCGGGTGATTGCCGACCTCGACCACATGCTGATCAGTCCCGCCTTTCCGCCGAACCCAATCGGCTTGCCTGACGGCCCGATGATCGGCGGTGACCTCGATAGCGACGCCCGCGGCGCCTTGCTTGCCGATATGGACAAGCGCGGCATCGATTATGTCGGACAGGAACTGGTGCGCCTGTCGACCCTGCCGACGGTTGGTGCAAACGGGCTTGAGCCGCGCCCCTTCCTGCTCCGCGTCTTTGCCGCGCGCGATGCGCAGGGGCACTGGAGCGTCATGCCCGGCGGCTTCGCGCGGATCGGCGAACATCTCGACGTCCGTGCCGCGCTGATCGGTGAAGGCGCGTTTTCGGCCGATGTCTGCATTGTCAGCGAAAAGCCGGTGACGCCAATCACATTGATGGCTGCCGCCGAACAAGTCACGATCCGCCGAAACCCGGGGACGCTGCCCAGCCGCGTTGCCGACAATCTGTTCTGGCTCGGCCGCTATCTCGAGCGCGCCGAGGCCGTGCTCGGGTTGATCCGTGCAGCGATCGGCGGGTCGATTGACGTGGATGGCGGCGCGCCGCTCGCGCCTGATACGATCAAGCGGCTCGGCGGGTTGCTCGCTGCAAGTGGTGCGGCTGCGAACCGCGCGCGGACCCGCGACGCCGACATCATTGCGCTCGCGCGCGCGGCGATGGACGATGGCAGCGAAATGTCGAGCGTCCGCAGCATCCTGCGCAGCGCGCGTGCGATTGGCGAAGGCTCGCGCGAACGGCTCGCAACCGACGTCTGGCGCTTGCTCGACGCCCCCTTCCCGACCCGCGACTCAATCGCGATACGGGCGGCTCAGCTTCACGAGCGCTTTGCCGCTTTGGCGGGACTGTCAGCGGAGAATATGGGGCGAACAGCCGGTTGGCGTTTCCTCGATCTGGGGCGGCGGATCGAACGCGCCATCACCGTATGCCGACTGCTTCGTGCGCTCGGCAGTGACGGGGCCAGTGCCGATGACCTGTCGGCGCTGCTTGAACTGTCCAACAGCGCCATT
>JANOZQ010000137.1:0-9251 GCA_031429555.1 Sphingomonas sp.
TTCATACGTCCGCCCATCGCCCATGACTCCCACGGTGCGCACGGGTAGCAGAACCGCGAACGCCTGCCAGATTGCATCATACAAACCGGCGTTGCGGATTTCCTCGAGATAGATCGCGTCGGCCTTGCGCAGCACGTCGCAGCGTTCCTTGGTCACTTCGCCCGGAATACGGATGGCCAGACCCGGCCCCGGAAACGGATGCCGCCCGACAAAAATCTCGGGCAGGCCCAGCTCGCGGCCCAGCGCGCGGACTTCGTCCTTGAACAATTCGCGAAGCGGTTCGACGAGGCCCATCTTCATCCGCTCGGGCAGGCCACCGACATTATGGTGGCTCTTGATCGTAACACTCGGCCCGCCGGTAAACGAAACGCTTTCAATAACGTCGGGATACAGCGTGCCCTGCGCCAAAAAGTCCGCACCGCCAATTTTCTTCGCCTCGTCATCGAACACTTCGATAAACGTCTTGCCGATGAATTTGCGCTTGTCCTCGGGATCGGTCAGCCCTTTGAGGCCGTTCATGAACAGCGTCTCGGCGTTCACATGCACCAGCGGAATCCCGAAATGTTCGCGGAACAGGCCGACAACCTGCTCGCTTTCGCCCAGCCGCATCAGTCCGTGGTCGACATAGACGCAGGTGAGCTGGTCACCAATCGCTTCGTGAATCAAAACCGCAGCGACCGCCGAGTCGACCCCGCCCGACAAGCCACAGATGACTTTCTTGTCGCCGACCTGAGCACGGATGTCGGCAATCTTCGCCTGCCGATACCCCGCCATCGTCCAGTCACCCGGGCAACCGCAAACATGACGCACGAAATTGGCGATCAGTTTGCCACCGTCGGGCGTGTGGATGACTTCGGGATGGAACATCGTCGCGTAAAATCGCCGCGCATCGTCAGCGACGACCGCGAACGGCGCGCGTTCGGATGTCGCCACGACGCGGAAACCCGGCGGCAAGGCTTCGACCTTGTCGCCGTGGCTCATCCAGACCTGATGGCTTTCGCCGGGCGCCCAGAGACCATCGAACAACACGCATCTGTCATCGACTTTGAGGAACGCCCGCCCGAACTCACGGCTTTCGACGCTGCCCACGCGCCCGCCCAGCTGGGCACACATCGTCTGCTGTCCGTAACATATACCAAGGATCGGGAGACCGGCTTCAAAAAATCGCTGTGGCGCGCGCGGGCTATCTGCATGGGTTACCGACGCTGGCCCCCCGCCGAATATAATCCCTGCGGGCTTCAACCGGTCAAACGCAGCTTCAGCCGCATTAAAGGGCGCAATCTCGCAATAAACCCCGGCCTCGCGCACGCGGCGGGCAATAAGCTGGGTCACCTGGCTGCCGAAATCGACGATCAATATAGTGGAGGCTTGGGTGGACATGGCTCCGCCTAACGAAGCCATGCCCATCTGTCATCGGTCAATTGCCTTGATAGGCATATCCGCTGTCGATCCGGACATCCTCAACCTGGCCATAGCGGATCGAGCAGGTAAAGCGCTGCGTACCACGGTCATCACGGTCGTTGGTTTCAACCGTGCCGCGCACTTCATAACCGTCGCGTGTCCGCTGGACATCTTCGATATTGCGCACCCGCGCGCTGTTGCCATAGCGTTGTTCGACACGACTTGCGCAGGCATCCGCCGCACGGTCTTCGGAATTGACCTGACCTTCATAGCCACGGTTGCGGTTGTTCGATTTTGACGCGGCACCGGCAATAGCCGCAAGCACGCCGATGATGGCGACGCCCGCAATCACATCGCCCGCGCTGACACCGCGGTTGTGACGGCGATACCGGTCATGACCACCATTGCCATAGCCGTTGTTATAGCCATAGCCGGGATATCCCTGCGCCATCGCTGGCGTGACCGATGTCGCGAGCATTGCCGTTGCGACCAACGCCGTGACTGAACGCACCATCTTCATGTCCCCAAATCCTTCGCTCCGGCCCAGCCGATTCGTGGTCCGTATTCTGCGATTAGGCGTGTGCCGTTGTCGCCAGTCTGAATTGATCTGTCAGCGAAATGAAAGCAAGTTTCCGGCGTCCCGATTCGAGACGAAATGAGTGTGCTGGACAAGAAATCACCTTGCGGTGCAGCACGAACTTGTTAATGATGTGTTAAGTAACACGAAGGGAAAAATGTCATGAAATTGAAATACATATCAATTGCACTCGCAGCCTTGGTCGCATCGACTGCACCTGCACAGGCCGCAATCACTGTCTACACAACGCTCGCAGCGTTCACCGCAGCGACGACGGCACCCGGCACGGATACCTACACCGGTTTCAGCATCACGGGCGTGACCGGATCGCCGATCGTGCGCACAGCAGGTGCCTATGGTTATACAGCCACAGCGCCCAATGATTTCTTTGGTGCCGGCACGGTAGCCAATCCTTGGCTGTCGACCAACACCGCGACGGACACAATCACGTTCAATACCTTCACCGGTGGTTCGAATGGCGTTGGCGGTAACTTCTTCGGCAGTGACATTGCCGGTGCGTTCGCTGCTGGCAGCATCACACTCGTTGCAACTGACTCGAGCGGGTCGGTTACCCAGACAATCACGGGCGCGACCGTCGGCAGCTTCCTTGGTTTCGTCTCGACGACCGCCGTCACGAGCCTGACGGTAACAGCCGTCCAGATCCCGGGCGCCAACCTCTGGCCAACCGTTGACAACCTCGTCTTCGCCAAGCGTCCCGGCGTGGTTGTTCCTGCAGTGCCAGAGTCGAGCACATGGTTGATGATGATCGCCGGCTTCGGTCTCGTCGGTGGTGCTATGCGCCGCCGCAACACAGCGCGGATTGCCCAGGCTTTCTGATCGTCAGAATAACAAGAAACGGGGAGGTGCGGCAACGCGCCTCCCTTTTTTGTGCTGATTAGCGGTTGGCTGATGCATAGGGCTTCAACGGGCCCGCCGCTTCGCGCAGGCGCGTCCCCGGTGGATATGCATCCTGATCGACGATCCAGCGTTCGCCAACGGCATATTGGAGGTTCGACCAGTAGCGATCCCACATCGGATCACGCACGCCACCGTCATGAGTTGCGGAATCTCCAAAGCCGGTGCCCCGCCATTTGTCGGCCAGCGTCTTGTCGACAACGGCAAAATACATCGTGTCGCCATCGGTCGCATCGATCGATAACAGCGCCTTGCCGCGCGACGCGAGCAGCGCCTCGACAGCCAGTGTTGCTTCGCCATAGATTGCCGCAGCCTTTTTCCCGAAGGACGGATCACTCGATGTCTCCCTATCGCCAATGTCGATCCAGAATTTCCTGACCTTTTCAGGCAAACCGGTCAGGTCGAGCTGTTGATCTTGCGCAAGAACATGAATGAATTCATTCGAATATTTGTCTTCGCTCGGCGTCAGATGCCCGTCATCGGCGAGCGCGGATACTGTCGCGAGCCATTGGCGACGATGCGGCGTGTCATCTTCCAACCCGTAAAACCCGATGTCTTCGATTCGGGTCGGCGCTTTGGCGATGTATCGCTTCACCTTTTCGATGAGGGCAGGATTGTTGCCCGAAAAGTCGCGGGCAAATTCGACAAGTCCCCGATCATGCATCGACGAATCCCCTGCTGATAGACCACGAGATGCCGCAAACGTGGCGAAAAGCAGCGCCAGCGCAAGGCCGAAGCGCTTCACCGGACCGTCATGCCCGTCCAACGCGCGACGAACGCCCATTCGTCCGCGGCGCTTTCGATAACCTTGTCGGTCGGCTTCCCTGCGCCGTGCCCCGCGCGCGTTTCGATACGAATGATGTGGGGCCTGTCGCCGATGTCAGCAGCTTGCAGCGCAGCGGTATATTTGAAACTATGCCCCGGCACGACACGGTCATCGGTGTCCGCCGTCGTCACCAATACAGCGGGGTAATCCACCCCCGCCTTGATATTGTGATAGGGCGAATAGGCCCGTAGCAAACGCCAGTCAGCCTCGACCGCCGGACTTCCGTAATCATCAACCCAGTATCGCCCCGCGGTAAATTGATCGAAGCGCAACATATCCATGACCCCGACTGCCGGGAGTGCCGCCGCGAACAAATCGGGCCGCTGGTTCACAACCGCACCGACAAGCAACCCGCCGTTCGATCCGCCCTGGATGGCCAGCTTGGCTTTGGACGTCACCCCTTGCGCCACCAGATACTCACCTGCCGCGATGAAATCATCGAAGACATTCTGCTTGCGCGCAAGGCGACCAGCATCATGCCAGTCCTTGCCATATTCACCGCCCCCGCGAAGATTTGCGACGGCAAGCACCCCGCCCTGCTCCAACCAGGCAATCCGCGTCGCCGAAAATCCCGGCGTCAGCGACACATTGAACCCGCCATAGCCATACAGCAGCGTTGGCGCTGGACCCTTGGCCAAACCTTTTCGCCGAACGATAAACATCGGGATCGGTGTGCCATCCTTCGATGGATAGAAGACCTGTTCGGTCTCGTAAGCCGCCGGATCGAACGCGACCTTTGGCGTAAAGAACGGCTCGCTGCGGTTGGTCTCCGTATCAAAGCGATAGATTGTCGGTGGCGTCGCAAAACTCGAAAAGCTGAAAAACGTCTCGCCGTCACCATAGCGTCCACCAAAACCTGCCGCCGTCCCGATGCCCGGCAATTCGATCTTGCCGACCAGCCGGCCATCAATCGTAAAGCGCTCCGCCTGTGACTTGGCATCGCCCAGATAGGCAACAATGAGATGCGTCCCGACCATCGACGCGCCGACCAGTGTATCTTTTGCCTGCGCGACAATCTCGACAGGCTTGGTCTTGCCCCTTCCGACATCGATACGAACGATGCGGCCCTTCGGCGCGTCCCTGTCCGTGCGGAACCACAGCCGGTCCCCGATCGCTCCGACCAGAGCCCAGTCATTGTCGATATCGGGGATCAGCGCACGCGGCTTTGCACCCAGCTTGTCGAGCGCAACCAGTGTCACTGCATTGCGCGGATCGGTACCCGATGACGAACTGATCACCAGCCAGCGACCGTCGTCGGTCACTTCGGCACTGTGGTTCAGCTTGGGAATCGCAGGCGTCGCATAGATTTGCACATCCGCCGATTGCGGCGTCCCGACCGCATGAAACCAGACGCTCTGGTTCAGGTTGAGCGACTGGAATGCCGCCCCTTCCTTTGGCTCGGGAAAGCGCGAATAGAAAAACCCGCTGCCATCGCGTCTCCACGACAAGCGCGAAAATTTGATCCAACGAACGGCATCGTCATGTGTTTTGCCGGTCGCGACATTGAGCAGCTTTACGGTGCGCCAATCGGTTCCGCCGTCCTGCACGGCATAAGCAAGAAAGCGCCCGTCATCCGACGGCAACCATTCGGCAAGCGCTGTCGCACCGTCCTTCGCCCAAAGGTTCGGATCAAGCAGCAGCCGCTCACCGTCGCCATCACGAACCCACAGGGTCGACTGGTTCTGAAGGCCGGTGTTGCGCGAATAGAAATAGCGCGAACCCGCCTTTTGCGGGACACCCATGCGTTCGAACGAGAATAACGCACGCAACCGTTTCTCGAACACATCGCGCCCGGGCAGCTTGGCGAGATACGCGCCGCTCACCGCATTTTGCGCGGTGACCCAGTTACGAACTTTCGCATCGCCACGCACATCGGCTTCAAGCCAGCGATAGGGATCGGCCACTGGCTCGCCGAAAGGTATGTCGACAACGTCGACGGTCGCAGTCTTCGGATAATCCAACGGTGCCTCCGCTTGAAGTGCGGCAGGCAGCAGACATGCCGCCATGAAAAGCCCCGGCGTAAACCGGAGCCGTTTCATCAGGCCGCTTCGTCCATGTCGTCGTCGCCCATGACTGGCCCTGAATCCTTGCCCTTGGCATCGACGTCGCGGTCGATGAATTCGATGATCGCCATCGGCGCGGCGTCCGACATGCGGATGCCGGCCTTCACGACGCGGCAGTAACCACCGGCGCGGTCTGCATAGCGCGGAGCCAGTGTGTCGAACAGCTTGATCAGCTGCGTGTCGTCGAGCAGCCGTGCATGCGCGAGACGACGGTTCGACAACCCACCCTTCTTCGCCAGCGTGATCAGCTTTTCGGTGTAGGGGCGCAGTTCTTTCGCCTTGGCCAGCGTCGTTGTGATCTGCTCATGCTTGATGAGGGCAGCAGCCATGTTGCGGAACAGCGCGGTACGGTGCGAGGACGTCCGTTGGAGCTTCCGTCCGGCATTACGATGACGCATAGTCTTATCCTTCGTTCGTCAGGGGGCCGTATCAGGAACCCCAAGCCGGGCGGTGAAAAAGGGCACCGCCCAAACCCCAAAAGTCACACAAAAGTCACACCAAGAATTCTTAGCCCATCAACTCTGCTTCGAGCTTCTTTGCCATGTCTTCGATATTCTCGGGTGGCCATCCGGGGATGTCCATGCCAAGACGAAGGCCCATGCTCGACAGCACTTCCTTGATTTCATTCAAAGACTTACGGCCAAAGTTCGGGGTGCGGAGCATTTCGGCTTCCGACTTGCCGACCAGATCGCCGATGTAGATGATGTTGTCGTTCTTGAGGCAGTTCGCGCTGCGAACCGACAGTTCCAACTCGTCGACCTTCTTGAGAAGATAGCGGTTGAGCTGGTTCGCATCGCTTTCGACTTCATGCGCGTGGCTTGACGGCGCAGCCATGCCGACCATCGGCGACGAGGCAACCATGCTGTCATCAAACGAAACGAACAGGCTCAGCTGGTCCTGAAGAATGCGCGCCGCATAAGCGATGGCATCTTCGGGCGTCACGGTGCCGTCGGTTTCGATGCTCAGCGACAGCTTGTCATAATCGAGCTCCTGTCCCACGCGGGTGTTTTCGACCTTGTAGGCAACCTGACGAACCGGCGAATAAAGCGCATCAACCGGCACGAGACCGATCGGTGCGTCGGCCGGACGGTTGGCGGCGCTGGCCACATAGCCTTTGCCGACATCCGCCGTCAGTTCCATGTTAAACGTCGCGCCTTCGTCGAGGTGGCAGATGACGAGTTCGGGGTTCATCACTTCGATGTCACCCGAAACGGCAATCATGCCGGCAGTGACTTCGGCAGGGCCGGTCGCCGAAAGTTGCAAACGCTTGGGGCCTTCGCCCTGCATGCGTAGCGCGATCTGCTTCACGTTCAGGACGATGTCGGTCACATCTTCACGCACACCAGCGAGCGACGAGAATTCGTGCAACACGTTCTCGATCTTTATCGACGTCACCGCGGCACCTTGCAACGACGAAAGCAGCACGCGGCGCAGCGCATTGCCGAGCGTCAGCCCGAAGCCCCGCTCGAGCGGCTCGGCGATGAACGTCGCTTTACGTTTATTATCACTACCGGCCTTCTTTTCGAGGGCTGTCGGTTTTTTAAGTTCCTGCCAGTTTTTGGAATTGACTGCCACGTTGTTCCCCTTGGGGTTGGGCGCACCGCTCGTCAGCGGTTCTGCCGGGTAATCCATATTGTCTGCGTCACGAAGCATGAAGGGCTCCATTCAGACGCGGCGCCGTTTCGAAGGGCGGACGCCATTGTGCGGGATCGACGTCACATCGCGGATCGACGTGATGTTGAAACCAACAGCCTGCAACGCGCGAAGCGCCGATTCACGACCCGAACCCGGGCCCTTCACTTCGACTTCGAGCGTGCGCACACCATGTTCAGCGGCTTTCTTGCCCGCGTCTTCGGCACAGACCTGAGCCGCATAGGGCGTCGATTTGCGCGAGCCCTTGAAGCCCATCATGCCCGCCGACGACCAGCTGATGGTGTTGCCCTGAGCATCGGTGATCGTGATCATCGTGTTGTTGAAACTGGCGTTCACATGCGCGACGCCGTTAGTGATATTTTTGCGTTCGCGCTTTTTAATGCGCTGGGGTTCGCGTGCCATTTGTCTGCTGTCCTAACTGAAAAGCCGCTGCCGAAAGGCGCTGCTTATTTCTTCTTGCCGGCGATTGGCTTGGCCTTGCCCTTGCGGGTGCGCGCATTGGTATGCGTGCGCTGGCCACGAACGGGGAGCCCCTTACGGTGACGCAGGCCACGGTAGCAAGCCAGATCCATCAGACGCTTGATGTTCATCGCGGTGTTACGGCGAAGATCGCCTTCGACTGTATGATCGGCGTCGATCGTTTCGCGGATCTGCAACACTTCCTGATCGGTCAGATCCTGTACGCGGCGCTGCGCATCGATGCCCAGCTGGGTCGTGATTTCCACAGCCTTGGTATTTCCGATACCGTGGATATAGGTCAGCGCGATATGAACGCGCTTGTTGGTGGGGATATTGACCCCCGCAATACGTGCCATGAAAAATTATCTCCTCAGCTCCACAGGATGTCTGGCAAGCCATCCCATATCCAAGCGTCCAATTTCCAAAACGCCGAATTGCCGACGCGCGCAGAATCGCTCGCCGGATGCCGTTGGTTCGGAATTGTGTCGCGATACGGAGCGCGGCCGCTGGTGTCAAGCGAGTCGCGTGGTTCAAAAGCAGCGCTTTTATCCTTCAAAATGGATACATCGGCACATTTCATGAACATCGAGTTATGGTAACAACCCTATAGAAAGATGGGGGCATCAATCATGCAACGATTCATTCCTTTAATATTACTTGTCATGAGCGGGTGCGCCAATACCACGCCCGCATCTGACCGCAAACCAAGCGCCGCGACTGTCGCTCGCATCGAACGGAAACTGCTGAAAGACCCGTGCATCGCCACACTTGCCGGATTGAAGCGAACCTATGCTTATCCGTGGCGAAGCGGCGCTGTTGATGACCGGACGGTTTTTGTCACGCTGCAAACGTCGAACGCGGCACCGGACGTGGTCAGAATGGCCCCCAACCGCGAAGTTGCCCACACCGAACCAAGTCGCGGGTGGGGGATTTATGACGTGCGCAACGACCGGCTGACAGTCGCGGACTGCGCAAGTGCAGCTTGATTGATCCGTCTTGGGTGCATTCTGATGTCGCCACAATATGACGGGCAACATCAAGAAGGGTGTTTTCAGACCGTTCCCGGAAATTCTGGACATGTATTTTTTTGGGATTTGGCTTCGCAAACGATCATTGACTCAAGTGCACAAACTCGCTTTATTTTTTGTTAATTGCATTAGGTTCAACAAGGGGTGCGTCATGAAAATATCTACGATGTTTACCAATAATACCGTCTGCCTTGCAAAAGGGCTTTTGATTAGCGCTGCGGCGCTGTGTGCCAGCACCGGTCAAGCCGCCGTGCTGTTGAACAATGGGCAGGTCGTTGACGGTTCCGGCCTGTCAATCCTCACCACGCCAGCCTCAACATTCGGCTTCG
>JANOZQ010000138.1:0-4355 GCA_031429555.1 Sphingomonas sp.
ATCCTCGCCAAAGCCGATGAATGGGCAGGCGCGCCGTTGGCGCTAGCGACAGTGATCGAGACATGGCGATCGGCGCCCTGCCCGGTGGGCACGCATATGCTGGTCCATGCCGACGGCGCGTTTATAGGTTCGGTCTCGGGCGGCTGTGTCGAAGGCGATGTCCTGCATATTGCATCCGAAGTCATTGCTGGCGAGCCTGCAACGGTGCGGCGTTATGGTGTGGCCGATGGCGCGGCGTGGGAAGTCGGTTTGCCCTGCGGCGGCAACATTGCGGTTCTGGTGCAGCCCGTCAGCGCAGCGGGTTTTTCACCGGCCCTGTTCGACCGGATCACCGCCGCCAATGCGAGCGGCGAAACCGTGTGCATCGGCACTGACCTGACGAGCGGCGTCAGCGATGTCGTAGCCGGGCGCAGCGAAGGCCAGTTCTTGAACGTCTATGCCCCGCCCAAACGGCTGCTGATCGTCGGCGCCGTCGAGATTGCAGCAGCCTTGTCGGGCATCGCGCAGCAATTGGGTTTCGCGGTCACCGTCATCGACCCGCGCACGCGTTTCCTTACCGAAGCCCGCTTTCCCGGCGTCACCCGTGACGACCGCTGGCCCGACGAAGCGGTGGCGGCGCTGAAGCCTGACAGTCGCACGGCAGTGGTGACGCTCAGCCATGACATCAAGATCGACGACCCCGCGCTCACCGCCGCGCTCGCCAGTCCGGCGGCTTACGTCGCCGCGCTGGGATCGAAATCATCGCATGCGGCGCGCCTTGCCCGACTTTCCGAAACGGGCCTTGCCGTCGATCAGCTCGCCCGCATCGAAGGACCAGCGGGCGTCAGCATCAACGCGATCAGCGCGCCCGAAATCGCGCTGTCGATTGCGGCGGGCATGGTGAAAGCGATGAATGATGGCTTGCGGTGATCATCATCGGCACGCTCCTCGCAGCGGGGCGCGGGGCCCGTTTCGGCGGCAATAAGCTCGAAGCCGAATTTCGGGGCATGATGCTCGGCCTCCATGCCTCACGGACACTTTCCGGTTTCAACCCTCAGCATTTGATCGCCGTGCACGACCCCGCGCATGCAAAGCTGGGCAAGGCACTGTCAGACATGGGCTTCAAATTGGTCGCCAATGATCACCCCACCGCCGGACAGGGACATTCGCTGGCATTGGCCGCACAAGCCGCACTTGAAGCCGATGCGACGGCGATGCTTGTCTGCCTTGCCGACATGCCATTCGTGACCATCGATCACCTGAAAAGGATCATCGACGCAGGCGGTGATCATGTCGTCGCGTCGGCAAATGGCACGACACCAATGCCACCTGCACTATTTCCGCGCCGGCTTTTCACAGCGTTGGCGTCCCTGTCGGGCGACACCGGCGCGCGGGCGCTGCTCAAGAACGCAACTGTGGTTCCGGGCGATGCGAACATGCTCGCTGACATCGACACGCAGGCCGACCTCAACCGTATGTCGTAAAAAAATCGAGATATATATTTTCGTTCCGCGCTCGTTCTCTTGCGCAGTCCACAAACAACGGAAATCCCGCGCGTCGCTGCATTGCAGCACTGGGCAGCGTCGCCAAACCGAATCAAATTTGCGACGAAACGAGTCGCTAAAATGTCATTTACTATCTTGCACCATTTTGAACTTAGGGCACTATAGGTAGCGACTTCGGTCGGGGGCGGCACAACCACTGGTATGACTCTAAAGTTCGCGGCGATACCGCGACGAGGGTGATTCACGGCCTGAGTGACCGGGAACAGATGAAAAACATTTGCTCCCGACCGCCCGCAAAAATGCTACAAGGAGGGTTCGCCTCCGAGTCGAACAGATAAAGAACGAGAGCAGGGGCGCGGTATGGATTTCAAAGGTAGCGAAGCGGCGATGAACGATATGGCAACAACCCTGCTGGAAGCAGTGACAAGTGCGGCAGTGGACGACACACCGGTCAGCGAATCGAAGCGAATCAATGCGCAGCTTTATGCGGTCGAGGTCGATCATTCGCGCGATGCGCTGCTCACCGATTTCGGCAAGGAGACGCTGAAGGACCGCTATCTGCTGCCGGGCGAGTCCTATCAGGATTTGTTTGTGCGCGTGGCGTCGGCCTATGCCGATGACCAGCCGCATGCCCAGCGCCTCTATGACTATATTTCGCGGCTGTGGTTCATGCCGTCGACGCCGGTCCTGTCGAACGGCGGCACGGGGCGCGGCTTGCCGATCTCGTGCTATCTCAATTCGGTGCCCGACAGCCTCGAGGGGATTGTCGAGACGTGGAACGAGAATGTCTGGCTCGCGTCGCGCGGCGGCGGCATTGGCACCTATTGGGGCGCGGTGCGCGGCATTGGCGAGCCGGTCGGCCTCAACGGCAAGACCAGCGGGATCATTCCGTTTGTCCGCGTGATGGATTCGCTGACACTCGCGATTTCGCAAGGATCGCTGCGTCGCGGTTCGGCGGCCTGCTATCTCGACGTCTCGCACCCCGAGATCGAGGAATTCCTCGAAATCCGCAAACCCTCGGGCGATTTCAACCGCAAGGCATTGAACCTCCATCACGGCGTCCTCCTGACCGATGCGTTCATGGAAGCGGTGCGCGCAGGTGAAGAATGGAATTTGCTCAGCCCCAAGGACGGCAGTGTCCGCGCCACGGTTGACGCGCGCTCGCTTTTCCAGAAACTCGTCGAAACACGCCTTGCCACCGGCGAGCCCTATATCGTGTTCGCCGACACCGTGAACCGCGCGATGCCCAGGCATCACCGCGAGCTCGGCCTGAAGGTCAGCACGTCGAACCTGTGCAGTGAAATCACTTTGCCTACGGGTCGCGACCATCTGGGGAATGACCGCACGGCGGTCTGCTGCCTGTCGTCGCTCAATCTCGAAACCTGGGACGAGTGGAACGGCGACAAGCAATTCATCGAGGACATCATGCGCTTCCTCGACAATGTCCTGACCGACTATATCGACCGGGCACCGCCGGAAATGGCGCGCGCCAAATATTCGGCGAGCCGCGAACGCTCGGTGGGCCTGGGCGTCATGGGTTTCCACAGCTTCCTGCAAGCGCGCAACCTGCCGTTCGAAGGCGCGATGGCGAAATCGTGGAACCTGAAAATCTTCAAGCATATCAGCCGCGAAGCCAACGAAGCCTCGATGATGCTTGCCACCGAACGCGGTGCCTGCCCCGATGCCGAGGAACGCGGCGTCATGGAGCGGTTCAGCTGCAAAATGGCAATCGCACCGACCGCGTCGATCAGCATCATCTGCGGCGGGACGAGCGCCTGCATCGAGCCGATCCCGGCGAACATCTATACGCACAAGACGCTGTCGGGCTCGTTTTCGATCCGCAATCCCTATCTCGAAAAACTACTCGCCGAGAAATCGAAGAACAGCGACACGGTGTGGAATTCGATCCTCGAACAGGGCGGCAGCGTCCAGCATCTCGATTTCCTCAGCCCTGAGGAAAAGGACACATACAAAACCAGCTTCGAAATCGACCAGCGCTGGCTGATCGAACTCGCTGCCGACCGGACGCCCTATATCGACCAGGCGACGTCGCTGAACCTGTTCATCCCGGCGGACGTCGAGAAATGGGACCTCCTCATGCTTCATTTCCGCGCATGGGAACTTGGCGTGAAGTCGCTCTATTATCTCCGCAGCAAATCGATCCAGCGCGCGGGCTTCGCGGGCGGGGTCGAGGCTGACAACACCGCGCTGGCGCCGGTGATCGAGCTGGCGGAGAAAGATTATGACGAGTGTCTCGCATGCCAATAAAACCCCATTTTATTGGCAGTCTTCGCCACTCTCGCATGTCAGTAACCGCGAAAACCACCGGCCATGAGTGCCTCGCTGATCATGGCGGGCGTCGCATTGCTGTGCGCGATTGGGGCCGCATTCCTGTTTCTGCGCCCAACCCGCAGCGAGGCCGCTGTTTATCGAAACCGCATAGCCGCCACGATGCTGGCCGCAGCCGCGCTCGCGCTCGCGGGGTCTGCCTGGGCGCTGCACGGCTTGGCGGCGGTATAATCCTTCCTATCTCAACCTTGATCACCGGAGCGTAAATCCATGTCCCTCACCGAAGCCCGCACCCAGTATAAGCCCTTCGAATACCCTTGGGCCTATGATTTCTGGAAACGCCAGCAGCAGATCCACTGGATGCCCGAAGAAGTGCCGTTGGGTGAGGATTGCCGCGACTGGGCGCAGAAGCTGACCGATCATGAGCGCAACCTGCTCACGCAAATCTTCCGCTTCTTCACGCAAGCCGATGTCGAGGTGCAGAATTGCTATCACGAACATTATGGCCGCATCTTCAAGCCGACCGAGATCAAGATGATGCTCGCCGCCTTTTCCAACATGGAAACGGTGCACATCGCAGCC
>JANOZQ010000139.1:0-9344 GCA_031429555.1 Sphingomonas sp.
GAAGCCGATTACCGGACAAGCTGGGTCGCCAAGGAACTCAGCATGGTCCGCAATGTGTTGCCGGCAGTCGAGAAATTCGGCGATCTGCTTGGATCATTGCTGGCGGGTATCATGATGTGGCTTGAGTATTTCGGCCTGAAGCTGCCATTTACGATGAAGACGCATCCGGACAATGAAAGCCTGTGGCGTAAGGATCAGGTCGAACCGATAGCTTATCCGAAACCGGATAACGTGTTCAGTTTTGACCGGCTTTCATCGGTGTTTCTGTCAAACACCAATCATGCCGAGGACCAGCCATGTCACTTGCAGTTGAAAGATCCAGCCGTGCCGATTGCGGTCAACCTGCCGCTTTATGACAATCCCGAGCAGCGATATTGCCCGGCAGGGGTTTACGAGATTGTCGGGCGCGAGGAAGGTGATCCGCGTTTGCAGATCAATGCGCAGAATTGTGTCCATTGCAAAACCTGCGACATCAAGGATCCGACGCAGAACATCAACTGGGTGGTGCCGGAGGGCGGCGGTGGCCCGAACTATCCGAACATGTAGCTTGGTCCTGCTGCTTTTGCCCGCAACGGCAGAAGCGCGGAGGCCCGATGCGTCGGGTATCGGTGCCTATATCCGCGCGCGTGTCGCCGACAGCAGCGGGCAATCAGCCCTTGCCGTGGAAAATTATGCGTCGGCGCTTGGCGCGGACCCAGGCAATACGACGGTTGCATTCCGGGCGTATCGCGAAGCGGTTGAGGCGGGCGATTTTATGCTGGCCGTGCGTGCGGCAAAAACGCTTGATGCGGCGGGTGTCGTGCCGCCCGATGCGCATATCCTGCTCTATATATCGGCACTGCAAACGCGTGACTGGCAGTCGGCGGGCGTGCGGTTGAACCAATTGGGCGAAGAACCGGGGCTGGGGTTTTTGGCACCGATGTTAGGTCGGTGGCTCGAAACAGCGACCAACATGCCACTGGAGCTGCGCGGCCCCAAGACAGTCGAGCGGAGCGTGAATGCCTATATCGACGAAAACAATGCACTGATTGCGCTTGCGACGGGCGATGTCGATACCGGTGCGACCGCGATCAAGGGGATGTGGACGCTCGATCCATATCGCGCGGGGTCGTTGCGTCTAGCCGCTGCTGCGCGGCTGGCCGAGATGAAGCGACGCGACCGCGCGCTTGATTTGATTGTGGCCGACGATAGTGCCGCAAACAACGCACGGGTTTTGATTGGCAAGCATAAAAAGCTGGGCGTGGCGGTGGAGTCGCCATTGGAAGGGGCGGCGTTTTTGCTGGCACGGGTCGCGGGAGATTTGCTTGTTGAGGGTAGTGGCCGTTCGGCGCTGACTATTTCGCGGATGGCATCATTCGCTTCGCCCGCCAATGCGCGAGTGCGATTGATGGTGGCGGGCGCACTTGATGTCCGCAAACGGCATGACCTTGCGCTGGTGATTGCCGACGGGCTGGTCAGCGATCCGGTTTACGGCGATGATGCGGCGTCTTTCCGCATCAGCCAGCTTGAAGGTCTGGGCCGCTACGACAAGGCGCTCGAAGCTGCGAAAACACGCGCCGCAAAGTCGCCGAATGACCAGGGGCGCATCGGCGACATCGAGCTGCGTCGCCGCAACTTTGTCGCCGCAGCTTCTGCCTATCAGGTTGCGCTTGATGCGTTGGGCAACAAGGCCGGATGGCCACTGGTTTTCGCGGCGGCCAATGCCTACGACAATGCCGGAAACTGGGCACATGCACAGCCGCTGCTTGAGCGCGCGCTGGCAATGGCGCCCGATGAGCCTGCCATCCTGAACGAACTTGGCTACGGGCTTATCATCAACGGACAGGGCATTGATCGCGGCTTGGCTCTTGTAAGCAAGGCAGCGGCATTGCGTCCCGATGATGCGGCGATCATCGATTCATTGGGCTGGGCGCAGTTTAAGCGTGGTGCTTTTGCCGAAGCAGTCCCGCTGCTCGAACGCGCCGTCCGGCTTGATCAGGTGCAGCCCGAAATTGGTGAGCACCTTGGCGATGCATACTGGGCCGCCGGACGTCGTGTCGAGGCGCGCTACGCATGGGCTGCGGCGCGAGTGCAGGCTGAGGGAGACGCAACAGCGCGACTGGATGGCAAGATAGCCGGGCTGCGCTGATCTGTGAAACAAGATACTGCCTACGCCAAAATCAATCTAGCGTTGCACGTCCGGCGGCGGCGGGACGATGGCTATCATGATCTTGAAACACTCTTTGCGTTTCTCGACGATGGCGACCGGCTGTCGATGGAACCGGCCGCGACATTCATGCTTGAAGAAGCCGGGTTGTTTAGTGGTGATGCAGGACCGCCCGAAGCTAATCTGGTTACCCGTGCCGCCCGATTGGCGGGGCAGGGGATACTTCCGCCCGTGCGGATGGTGCTGGACAAGCGACTGCCTGTTGCATCAGGGCTAGGCGGCGGATCGGCGGATGCAGCTGCGACATTGCGGCTGCTGGGCGCAGGCGACCGGCTTGACTTTGCAGCGGCACTCGGCGCGGACGTTCCAGCCTGCCTTGCCAGTGTGCCCGTTGTCGGGACTGGCACGGGGACGACGCTTTCGCCAGTTGAGAATAACGTGAAGGGTCTGGCATGTGTCCTTGTGAATCCGCTGGTTCGGTTGTCGACAGGGCCGGTATTTAACAATTGGGACGGGATCGATCGTGGCCCGATGCCGTCGGGGAACGCGCGCGATATATTGCTGGCGGGGCGCAATGACCTGGAGATGTCGGCTATCGGCCTTTGTCCGGTTATCGCCGAGGTATTGGCGATGTTACGCAATACGAGACCGCTGATGGCGCGCATGTCCGGCTCCGGCGCGAGTTGTTATGCAATTTACGAGGATTATGACCGCGCCGCAGAACATGAGTTTAATATCCGCGAGTACCTGCATCAGGATTGGTGGACGATGCTGGGTCGGCTGCGATGATGCCTTGGCGTTTTTTGCCCGGCTCAGGCGATGTGTTGACCATTGTCGATCATGCTTCAAACCATGTGCCCGACGGTAGTAAGCTGGGGATCGATGCTGGTTTGCTGGAAACGCATATGGCGTGGGATATTGGTGCTTCTGCACTGGCGGAAGCGCTTGGATTTCCGGCGTTCCTTGCGACTATTTCCCGGCTTGTCATCGATATGAACCGCGAGAAAGATGCGCCGGGAATCGTGCCGACATCGAGTGATGGGGTGATTATTCCGGGAAATGCCGGAGACACATCGGATCGCATCAGCAGTTACTGGGAACCTTATCACCTCGCGCTTGAAGAGCGGATTGCGAGCACAGTGCCGAAGCTGCTGGTTTCGCTTCATAGTTTTACGCCCAGCCTGTCATCACGCCCGACAGAAGTCCGACCATGGGAAATCGGCATTCTGTACAACCGTGATGACCACGCGGCGCGGATCGCCATCCCGTTGCTCGAAGCGGCAGGCGTGATTGTCGGCGACCAGCTCCCTTACTCGGGCAAAATCCTGAATGCGACGATGAACCGGCATGGCGAGGGCACTGGTACACCCTACCTTGGCATCGAAGTGCGGCAGGATTTGATCGACAGTGCCGAGGGCGTGACGAAATGGGCACGCATCCTGCTTCCCGTAATCGAAAAATGCGCTAAGCAATTGGACGTGGATCAGGGAGTGCGCCCGTTTGACGCTTGAACAGCGTGTTTTCATCGGTTTTGTTGTCGTTGTCTCGCTTGCGATGGCTTGGATTGCTGCGCCTTATTACGGTGCCATCCTGTGGGGCGTGGTGACCACGATTGTCTTCTGGCCGCTCAACCGTAATTTGCGTGAAGCGCTCCCCAACAGCCCCAATCTGGCGGCGTTTGCCTCACTGTTGGCAGTCATTGCCATCGTGATTGTGCCGACGATTATTATTGGCTCGTTGCTGATCGAACAGGCACTTTCGACATATGCGCAAATTGAGTCACAGAAGCTCGATTTCGGCAAGATCCTTGCCGATCTTCAGGCAGGACTGCCGCGGCCAATCGAGAACTTTCTCGACCGAAACGGCTTTGGTGATTTGCAAGCTATCCGGCAAAAGCTGGAGAATGTCGCGACGAGCGGTGCGCGGATTGCCGCCGCGCAAGCGGTCAATTTCGGACAAGGTGCGTTCAGTTTTGCGATCTCGCTCGGCATCATGCTTTACCTGACGTTCTTCCTGCTGCGCGATGGTTCGCGCCTGACCCGCACTATCGGCGAACGCATTCCGCTGGCAGTGCAACAGCGGCGCGATCTTTTCGAGAAATTTGCAACTGTCATCCGTGCGACGATCAAGGGCAGTATCGTTGTTGCGATCGTTCAGGGGGTTATCGGTGGCGTCGTATTCTGGTTTATCGGAATCGAAGCCGCGTTGTTGTGGGGAGTTGTCATGGGCTTCCTGTCGTTGCTGCCTGCGGTCGGCACTGGACTGATCTGGGTACCGGTAGCGATCTATTTATTTGCGACAGGGCAGACGTGGCAGGGGGCCGTTCTGACGGCGTGCGGTGTTTTCGTGATCGGCATGGTCGACAATGTCCTTCGTCCGATCCTCGTCGGCAAGGATACGCGGATGCCCGATTATGTCGTGCTGATCTCCACGCTTGGCGGGATCAGTGTCATGGGGATCAATGGGTTCATTGTCGGGCCGGTCATAGCGGCATTGTTTATCGCAGCATGGGACATTTTTCTCGCTGAACGGCAAACCAGCGCTGAATAGGGTGATTGTGCTGCATCCGGAGCATCGGCATAGGCGGCAGCGGAGATCCAGATAGCCATGCATCAATTCGACAAATCTAATCTGCCCAGCCGCCATGTTTCGGTTGGCCCCGAGCGCGCGCCGCATCGCAGCTATTATTACGCTATGGGTCTGACCGAGGAAGAGATCGCACGACCGTTTGTTGGGGTTGTGTCGGCAGGCAACGACTCAGCGCCATGCAATACAACGCTCGATGCGCAGGCCGATGTCGCACGCAAGGGCGTTGAGGCGGGTGGCGGGATGCCGCGGCGGTTCAATACGATCACGGTGACGGACGGCATCG
Source organism: Sphingomonas sp. (assembly GCA_031429555.1). Taxonomy (GTDB): domain Bacteria; phylum Pseudomonadota; class Alphaproteobacteria; order Sphingomonadales; family Sphingomonadaceae; genus Sphingomonas_O. The sequence continues at coordinate 5,019 of JANOZQ010000139.1, forward strand.
CCATGGGGCATCAGGGCATGAAATCCTCGCTTGTTTCGCGCGAGGTGATTGCGGATTCAATCGAACTCAGCGTCCGCGGGCATTGCTATGATGCGCTGGTTGGCTTTGCGGGATGCGACAAATCACTTCCAGGCATGATGATGGCGATGCTGCGGCTGAATGTGCCGAGCATTTTCGTTTATGGCGGATCAATCCTGCCGGGGCGGTTCAATGACCGTGACGTCACCGTAAAGGATGTCTTCGAGATTGTCGGCAAATATGCGGCGGGGACATGCCCTTTGTCCGAAGTCGAGGCACTCGAGAAAGTTGCTTGCCCCGGGCACGGTGCCTGCGGCGGGCAATATACGGCAAACACAATGGCATGTGTCGGCGAAGCGATTGGTTTGTCTTTGCCCAACAGTAACATGGTGCCTGCGCCCTATACGTCGCGCGAGCAGATTGCCCATGCAGCGGGCGCGCAAGTCATGGAATTGCTGGCGCGTAACATCCGCCCACGCGATATTTGCACGCGCGACGCATTCGAGAACGCGGCGCGGATCGTCGCGGCGACCGGCGGGTCGACCAACGCAGCGCTGCATCTGCCCGCGATGGCGAGCGAAGCGGGGATCGAATTCGACCTGTTCGATGTAGCCGAGATTTTCAAATCGACACCCTATCTTGCCGATCTGCAGCCGGGCGGGCAGTTCGTGGCGCGCGATATGTATGACGCAGGCGGCGTCTATATGCTGATGAAGACCATGATGGGTGCAGGGCTGCTCCACGGCAATTGCATGACAGTGACGGGGCGGACGTTGGGCGAGAACATCGATCAGGTGACGTGGAACCCTGACCAGAAAGTCATTTATGACGTCAGGACGCCGATCACGCCGACGGGTGGCGTTGTCGGTCTGCGCGGATCGCTCGCGCCCGATGGGGCAATTGTGAAAGTTGCGGGGCTGCACACGCTCCAATTCACCGGTCCGGCACGCGTATTTGATTGCGAGGAGGATTGCTTTGCAGCCGTCGAGGCACGCACGATCCGCGAAGGAGAGGTAATCGTCATCCGCTATGAGGGACCGAAGGGCGGACCGGGCATGCGCGAGATGTTGTCGACGACGGCAGCGCTTTATGGGTTGGGCATGGGTGAAAGTGTGGCTTTGCTGACCGACGGACGTTTCTCGGGGGCAACGCGTGGATTTTGCATCGGCCATGTCGGGCCTGAGGCAAGCGATGGCGGACCGATTGCACTGGTCGAGGATGGCGACATCATTGCAATTGATGCCGAGGCCGGGACGATTGATCTGCAAGTCGACGATGCAATAATGGCACAGCGCAGGGCCTTGTGGCAGCCGCGCGTGAACGACTATCAAGCGGGGGCATTGTGGCGTTACGCGCAAAACGTCGGTCCCGCATGGCAAGGCGCTTTGACGCACCCGGGTGCGAAGGCCGAGCGGCATGTTTATGCGGATATCTAGTGCCGCCCTTTTTCTTATGCTTTCGAGTTGCGGTGTCGCGCCAGTTGTTGAAAACAAATTCAGTCAGGCCAAACCGGATGACCGGATCGAATGTGCGCTGGGTGGCACCCAAGATTTCACGCGTGTCTGCGCCATCGAGCGCGGCGAGGGAACGGTGCTGACGCTGCGTCATAGCGATGGCGGTTTCCGGCGGCTGACACTGGAGCCGGACGGAACCATTGGTTCTGCGGACGGGGCCGATGCCGTGGTGGTTAAGACGTTAAGCGACGGGCGCAGTGAAATCACAGTCGGCGACGACCGTTACCGCCTGCCCGCGACATTGTGAACAATGCCGACCTGATTGTCCGCATTGCGGCGCGTGGGGAGGGGGTGACAGCGGATGGCCGCCATGCGCCTCTGGCGGCGCCGGGAGACTGGTTGCTGGCAGATGGAAGCGTTCAGCCGGGCCCTGACCATGTAACATCGCCTTGCAGGCATTTCCCGACCTGTGGCGGGTGCCAGCTGCAGCATGTCAGCGACATTGCCTATGCGCGCTATATAACGGACCGGATCACGCACGCCCTTCACGCACAAGGCATTGATACATCCGAAATAGATGCGCCGCATTTATCGCCGCCGCGCACACGACGTCGCGCTTCGATGCGCGCCGAGCGCCGGGGCAAGGCGGTCGTTTTGGGTTTCAACGAAGCGGCCAGCAACAACATCGTCGATCTAACCGAATGTCATGTGCTCCTGCCCGAACTGTTTGCGCTGGTGGCCCCTTTGCGGCGCTTGCTGGCCCTGATGCTCAAGGATCGGGAGCGTGCGTCGGTTGTCCTCACCGGCGCGGACCAAGGCGTCGATGTCGTGCTGGGTGGGTTTGAAGCCGATGGGCTGGTTGCGGTCGAAGCGTTGTCGGCGTTTGGCGACCGGCAGAAGCTGGCGCGATTGTCGCTCGATGAAGGCTATGGGCCGAGTGTGCGTTATGCACCGGGCGATGTAACGATCACGCTGAGCGGTATTCCGGTGGCGTTACCCCAAGCTGCCTTTTTGCAGGCAACGGCTGATGGTGAGGCGAAGTTGGTCGATGCAGTTCGAACCGCCCTGTCAGGCGCAACGCACATCGCGGATTTGTTTGCGGGGCTGGGCACTTTTGCACTGGCGCTTCCGGGTAAAGTTCATGCGGTCGAAGGCGCGCGGGATGGTGTGCTTGCGCTCGGCGCAACGCGGCGCGTCGCAGTGGAGCACCGTGATCTGTTCAGACGCCCCTATTCGGCAGCCGAGCTCAATCGGTTTGACGGCGTTGTTCTCGATCCACCCCGCGCTGGAGCGAAGGAGCAGATCGGTGAGCTCGCCAATTCTGGTGTGGAGCGTATAGCCTACGTTTCGTGCAACCCCGCAACCTTTGCGCGCGATGCCAAAGTGTTGATCGACGGTGGTTACCGGCTCGCGAGGATTACGCCAGTTGGTCAGTTCCGGTGGTCAACGCATGTCGAACTGGCGGCGCACTTCAGCCGTTAACTATGTCAGCTAACCAAAGTTGCGAAATAATCGGCCTCCAGCGCGGCGAGGTAGCGTTTGCGCTGGGTCAGCAGATCCGCCAGCAATTCGAGTCCTGCAATCGCCTCCTCGACCTGCTCAATCGTTGTCAGAGGACTGCACAGCAAAACCTCTTGCTGGCGGATTTCGAGTTCGATGGCATCGATATAGCGGCGTGTGCTGACAATTGAACGGCATTGCGATTCACGAAGCAACCCGCGCAAACGTCTCGAAACCGTTAACCGCTGTGTAAGATCAACGAGAACACCCATAGCTGTCAAACGAGTTGACGATGAATAAGTTGCGATAAAAGAGGGTGAACTTTTTGTTAATACTCTATTTTTTCGTTAACGATTATCGTCAACCATCTTCTATTGAAGCTAGCGCGTAAAGACAATTGCGACCGCGTGGACTGTCAGCATCAGCAGGCAAATCCCTGACAGGAGGAAAAGCGCAAAGCGAATGGTAACGCGGTTGACTGTCACCTGCACGAGGCTGTGCACAATACGCAATCCTACATAGGCCCACGCAATTATCGCATTCAGGCTGTCACCTGCACCAAGAAATGCGAGCGACAGCGCTACGGCGTAAAAGACCGTCGGCTGCTCCATCAGGTGATTATAGTTATCGGCCTTCCACTGGACCGTTGTGGGCAATTTGGGACCGAGCGTTGCGCCGGTGCCGCCGATCATCGGTTCGTCAAGCAACCCGGCCTTTTTCATGGCAGGGAGCCGCGTGGCATACATCCAGATCCACATGATCATCGACCACGCGGCGAGAACGACGACGGGCTTCAGGATTTCGGATGACACAGATTACGCTCCGTGAATCGAGAAGACGGCGATTAAGGCGTGGAGTGACAAGGCAATCATACAAAGCGTCGACAAGGCAAAAGCGAGAAATCGAAACCGGATGATGTTGCTTGTCGCTTGGATAAGGCTGTGAATTATTCGCAGACCGACATAGGCCCAAGCGATCATTGCATTTAGGCCGTGTCCGTCACCGACGAATGCCAGTAGGAACGCTGCGGCGTAGAATATTGTGGGCTGTTCCATAAGATGGATGTAGTTGTGCGCCGGCCACTGCGCCTTGTCGTCAATGACGCCGTCAAGGCCGCCCGGCTTTCCCCCGACAACTTTGTTGATGTCGATGCCGGCGCGTTTCATTGCAGGAAGACGGACCAAAACCATCCAAAGCAGCATGATCAGCGACCATGCAATCAGGACAGCCACGGGTTGCAGGATTTCTGTCGACACTATGCTTCTCCCCAGACCTGCCAGAAAATGCCCCAGTCCGTTGTCAAAAGCAACTAGTCGAAAATCGCACCCCATTTGCGCTTTGCACGGTTTTTCCA